>JANPJJ010000105.1:0-57818 GCA_031425455.1 Sandaracinobacter sp.
AGAACGGCGGTCGTGCGGCTGAGCAGATCGGCCGCCCCCCGCGCCGAGACCAGCCCGCCGGCCGAGCCCCCGCTGGTCAGCCCGCCGCCTTCCGACTTCTGCAGCAGGATCACACCGACCAGCGCCAGCGCGAGAAGGCCATGCAGCACGAGAAGAAAGGTCATCATGTCGGGTCTGAACTCGCCACCAAAGGGGTCGGGAAAGCGCGGCACATAGGCGCTGGACCGCCTTTAGGCAAGGCGCGGGGCAGCCCCTCCGGCCACCCCGACCCGATCTTCTGGCAGTCCGGCTCAGGCCTGCGGGGCCACATCCCCGATGCCCGGCGTGCCACGACGCCGCCCGCCCTTGGGCAGACCGCTCACCCCGCCCACACCCAGAGGCGGCAGCTTGTCTGCGGCGTCCGGCCGGTCAATCGGTTCGCCTGCGATCGCCTTCTTGATCTCGTCGCCGGTCAGCGTCTCATACTCCAGCAGCGCCTGGGCCACCGCTTCCAACTCGGCAGCATGGTCGGTCAGCAACTGCTTGGCCCGATCATAGCCGCTCATCACCAGCCGCTTCACCTCGGCGTCGATCAGCTCGGCCGTCTTCTCGCTCACATTCTGCTGCCGGCTCACCGAGTGGCCCAGGAACACTTCCTCCTGGTTCTCGGTATATTGCAGCGGCCCCAGCTTGTCCGACATGCCCCACTGGGTCACCATCGCCTTCGCCAGGTTGGTCGCCATCTGGATGTCGCTCGACGCGCCCGACGTCACCTTGTCGTGCCCGAAGATCAGCTCCTCGGCGACCCGGCCCCCCATCGCAACCGACAGGTTGGCGTACATCTTGTCGCGGTGGAACGAGTAATTGTCCCGCTCGGGCAGGCGCATCACCATGCCGAGCGCCCGGCCCCGCGGGATGATCGTCGCCTTGTGAATCGGGTCCGATGCCGCCTCGTGGATGGAAACCACGGCGTGGCCGGCTTCGTGATAGGCGGTAAGCTTCTTCTCATCGTCGGTCATCACCATGGATTTCCGCTCGACACCCATCATCACCTTGTCCTTGGCGTCCTCGAACTCCTGCATGGACACCAGCCGGCGCCCGCGCCGCGCCGCCAGCAGCGCCGCTTCGTTCACCAGATTGGCGAGGTCGGCACCCGAGAAGCCCGGCGTGCCGCGGGCGATCACCCGGCTGTCGACATCGGGGGACAACGGAACCTTGCGCATATGCACTTGGAGGATGCGGATCCGGCCTTCCACATCGGGGCGGCCTACCGTGATCTGCCGGTCGAACCGGCCCGGGCGCAGCAACGCGGGGTCCAGCACGTCGGGGCGATTGGTCGCCGCCACGATGATGATCCCCTCATTGGCGTCGAATCCGTCCATCTCCACCAGCAGCTGGTTCAGCGTCTGTTCGCGCTCGTCGTTGCCGCCGCCCAGGCCGGCACCGCGATGGCGCCCGACCGCATCGATTTCATCGATAAAGATGATGCAGGGTGCGTTCTTCTTGGCCTGCTCGAACATGTCGCGCACCCGGCTCGCGCCGACGCCCACGAACATCTCGACGAAATCAGAGCCCGAGATCGTGAAGAAGGGCACATTGGCCTCGCCCGCAATGGCGCGCGCCAGCAGCGTCTTGCCGGTGCCCGGAGGCCCCACCAGCAGCGCGCCCTTCGGAATCTTGCCGCCCAGCCGGTGGAACTTCGACGGGTCCTTCAGGAAATCGACGATCTCCTGCAGCTCCTCGCGTGCCTCGTCGATCCCGGCCACGTCCTCGAACGTGACGCGACCGTGCTTTTCCGTCAGCATCTTGGCGCGGGACTTGCCGAAGCCCATCGCGCCCCGGCCCTGGCCGTTCTGCATCTGGCGCATGAAGAAAATCCAGATCCCGATCATGATCAGGAACGGCAGTGCGCCCACCACCACCTGCTGCAACAGGCTGGGCCGCTCTTCGGGCACCGCATCGAACTTCACATTCTTCTCACGCAACCGCTCGATGATCTGCATGTCGCCGGGGTTGTAGGTGCGGAACAGCTGGTCGTTCGACATCTTGCCGGTGATCTGCCGACCGCCGATGTCCACCTCCTTCACCTGGCCCTGTTCCAGCTTGGTCAGGAATTCGGAATAGGCGATCTCCTCGCCCGTCCCGGTCCGCTCCGACGGGCCTTGGAACAGCTGCACCATCAACACGAGCGCCAGCAATATCCCGGCCCACATCAGGATGTTCCTGACCAGCGGGGAGGGCGGCTTGCGGTTACCTTCGGACATCGAGAACCCTTTCGGTGGAGCCAGCAATGTAGGAGCCATGTTGCACATTCGCAATTCGGCAGAATCGCTAAGTCATAGTTGTTTTGCCGATAACGGCCTGCCCGCGTCGCGATGTCGCCCCGCTGGACTCACCCGCATCGGGAACATAGGGTGAACATATGCCCGCTCTCGATCTGAAGGCCAAGCTCGCGATTCTCGCCGACGCCGCCAAATACGATGCCTCCTGTGCCTCGTCGGGCACGTCCAAGCGCAAGTCGGCCGACGGCAAGGGGTTGGGCTCCACCGAAGGCATGGGGATCTGCCACGCCTATGCGCCCGACGGTCGCTGCATCTCGCTGCTGAAAATCCTCCTCACCAACAGCTGCATTTTCGACTGCGTCTATTGCATCAACCGCAAGAGCTCGAACGTGCGTCGCGCCCGCTTCACCGTCGACGAGGTCGTGAAGCTGACGATCGGCTTCTATCGCCGCAACTATATCGAGGGACTGTTCCTGTCGTCGGGCATCATCCGCTCGTCGGACTACACGATGGAGCAGCTGGTGGAAGTGGCCCGCAAGCTGCGCGAGGAGGAGCATTTTCGCGGCTATATCCACTTGAAAACCATCCCCGACGCCGCGCCGGAGCTGCTGGAAAAGGCCGGCCTTTATGCCGACCGGTTGTCGATCAACATCGAGCTGCCGACCGATTCCGGGCTGGCGAAACTGGCGCCGGAGAAGACACCTCAGTCCATCGCCGGCTCGATGACAACGCTGAAGACGGGTATCCTCGATGCGAAGGACGCCCGCAAGCGCTACCGGTCGGCGCCGCGATTCGCCCCCGCCGGCCAATCCACCCAGATGATCGTCGGTGCCGACGGAGCGGACGACCATGCGGTGCTCGCCCGCGCGACCGGGCTGTATTCGGGGTTCGGGATGCGCCGCGTCTATTATTCCGCCTACAGCCCGATCCCGGACAGTTCCTCGGCGCTGCCCCCTGCCCGGCCGCCGCTGCTGCGCGAGCACCGGCTTTACCAGGCCGACTGGATGTTGCGCTTCTACGGTTTCAGCCTGCCCGAAATCACCTCGGCCAGCCCCGGCGGCCTGCTGGCGCTCGATATGGACCCCAAGCTCGCCTGGGCGCTGGCCAACCGCCACATCTTCCCGCTGGACGTGAATCGAGCGCCGCGCGAACTGTTGCTGCGCGTGCCGGGGCTTGGCCCGAAAGTGGTGGGGCGTATCCTCTCGGCGCGGCGTTGGCGCACACTCAGGTGGGACGATCTGGCCCGCCTGGCGGCATCCCCTGCAAAGCTGAAGCCGTTCGTGACCATGGCCGACTGGCGGCCGGGCCGCTTGCTGGACGGTGCCGGGCTGGCGCAGCGGCTTGTGGCCCCGGCGCAGCTGGACCTGTTCGCCCGCCAACCCGCGGTGCACGCGCCATGAGGTCAGGGCTTTGCCGCGGAGTCGAGGCCCTCCACCATGTAGATGCGGCCGGTCGCGAGCTTGCGGCGGATCTCCGCCAGGGGGCGATAGGCCGGCGAGGCCCAGAAAGCGCGCGCGGCGGCGACGCTGGGAAAGACGATGACAACGGCACGGACGGGCGGGTCGCCGCCCTCCAGCCCCTCGATTGCGCCACCGCGGGCGAGATATCGCCCACCATAAGACTCGACCACGGGAACCACCTTGGCGGCATAGTCCCGGCGATAGGCCTCGATATCGGTCGGCACCAGTTCGGCGACGACATAGGCCGGGGCGGCGGCAAGTGCGGGGGCCGCAAGGACCTGAAGGGCGGCAAGCGTTGCTACAAGGCGTGCAATCATCGGCATTCCTCTCCGGTTTGGCCGAACGCTAGGCCGGGCGACCGGGCTGGGCAACCGTCCGGGATCGCGCGATGAGCTACCGGGTCGAGCTGGCGCACGCGGCGGATCTGGAAGGGTTCCGCCACGCGGTGCGCACCGCGATGGCGCAGGGCATCCTGCCCGACGAGATCGAATGGGCCCCGCCCGACAGCGCCCCCGGGCTGGCGCTCGCGCACGCCTTGCCGGCTTTCGCGAATCCGCCGCCGCCCCGGGTGCCGCGCGCCTTTCTGGAACTGGCCGAAGTCGTCGTCTGCCACCGCAGCCCGGCGCGCTTCCAGCTGCTGCACGAGATGCTGGTACGGCTGCAGTCCAGCCCTCGGCTGCTGCAGGACCGGGCCGACCCGCTGGTGGACCGTCTGCAGGACATGGGGAAATCAGTGAGCCGGGACCGGCACAAGATGCGCGCCTTCGTCCGCTTTCGCGAAACGACCGATGCAGACGGGCAGCATTACATTGCCTGGTTCGAGCCCGAGCATCACATCGTGCGGTTGAACGCCGGCTTCTTCATCCGCCGCTTCGCCAGCCAGCGCTGGACCATGCTGACCCCGGATGAAAGCCTGCACTGGGACGGCGAGGCGGCGCATTTCCTGCCCGGCGCCACCCGCGCCGACGCTCCCGAGGAGGACCCACTGGAGGCGATCTGGAAGACCTATTACGCGAGCACCTTCAATTCCGCCCGCCTGAAAGTGAAGGCGATGCAGTCCGAGATGCCGAAGAAATACTGGCGCAACCTGCCCGAAGCCGAGCTGATTCCGCAGCTGATCGCAACCGCCGAAAGCCGGACAGCCGCCATGATCCTCCCGCTCGATCCGCCGCGCACCCCCAGTCATCCCCGCGTAGGCGGGTATCTGGAAACGCAAAGCGAAGGCGGGAACCCCGGCCTCTCCTCGCCGCTGAGCAGCCTGGCATCCGAAGCGGCCATCTGCACGCGCTGCCCGCTCTACGCCCCCGCCACCCAGACCGTTTTCGGCGAAGGCCCGTCCACCGCCCGGCTGATGATCGTCGGCGAACAGCCCGGCGACCAGGAAGACCTAGCCGGGCGCCCGTTCGTGGGCCCCGCCGGCCAGATGCTGGACCGCGCCCTCGCCGAGGCCGGGATCGAACGTGCGAACGCCTATGTCACCAATGCGGTCAAGCATTTCAAATATCAGCCGCGCGGCAAGCGCCGCATCCACGAAAGCCCGAACGCTGGCGAAATTCAGGCCTGCCGCTGGTGGCTGGACCAGGAGCGCGCCCAGCTGAAGCCCGCGCTGGTCCTCATGCTGGGCGCCAGTGCGGCGCGCGCCGTGCTCGGCCGGGCGGTGACGGTGGGCAAGGAACGCGGCCAGCTGCTGGCGCTGCCCGACGGCGCCGCCGGCTTCCTCACCGTCCATCCCAGCTACCTGCTGCGGATCGAGAATGCCGTCACGCAGCGGGCGGAATATGCGCGTTTCGTGGACGACCTGAGAGCCGCCGCTCAGGCCGCGCGGTAGTGCGCTGCCACTGCCTCGATCTCGCCCACGCGGCTCGACATCCGGCTCGCCATCAGCGCCTGCACCCCTGCCAGGATCTCCGGCCGCGCCGTCGCCGGGGTGCCCCCGCCCAGCGGCGCCGGATCATATTCCAGCGCCAGCTGGATCGATTCGGCGACATCCCGCCCGTGCAGCTGGTCGATTACGCGGAAAGCGAAATCGATTCCGCTCGTCACCCCGCCCGCGGTAATCCGGTCCCGGTCGATCACCGTCCGCTCGGGCACGAACTCTGCGCCGAACCCCGCCAGATGCTGCCCCCAGGCCCAGTGGCAGCCGGCGCGATAGCCCTCCAGCAGGCCGGCCGCGGCCAGAACCAGGGAGCCGGTGCACACGCTCGTCATCAGCTTCGCACCCGTCGCCTGCGCCCGCAGCCAGCCAAGCACCTCGGCATCGGCCATCATGGCCGTGCAGCCATAGCCACCGGGCACGCACACCAGGTCGAACTGCCCGCTGTCGGCCAGCGTCAGGGTCGGCACCAGCGCCAGTCGGCAGTCGCTCATCACTGGTGCAATCGTCTTCCAGACATAGTCCACGGTCGCGCCCGGCATCCGGCTCAACACCTGCGCCGGGCCGGTCATGTCCAGTTGGGTCACATCCGGGTAGAGGAGGAAGCCGACACGATATGGCTGAGACACTCGACCCTCCCGTAACGTCCGCAGATGTTGCGCGGGGTACCTGCCGCCTGCTCTGGCTGCAAGGCCATTCCCCGCTGTGCGAGGTGACGCTCGCCGACGGGCACCGCGCCGACATCATGGCGCTGTCGCCGCGCGGCGAAATCCTGATCGTGGAAATAAAGGTCAGCGCCGCCGACCTGAAAGGCGACCGGAAATGGCGCCACTACCGCGACTACGCCGACCGCTTCGCCTGGGCCGTGCCCGCCGATCTCGCCCACCACCTCGAAGCGCAAGCCTTCGCGCCCGAAAGCTGCGGCCTGATCATCGCCGACCGCCACGAAGCCATCTGGATGCGCGACGCCTGTGTGGCCATGTTGGCTCCCGCGCGACGCAAAGCCGTGACGCTGGCCTTTGCGCGCACCGGCGCCGAACGGGCCTTGCGCGGGCTGGACCCAGGATTTGATGGGTTCGCGGCATGGTAAGGTCGATTGCCGACCCGCAATGTTCCTGCTATGTTCTTTCTAGCGACAGGAGGCTGGAATGATCGGATATGTAACGCTTGGGACCAACGACCTCGACAGGGCGGCGCGCTTCTACGACGCGATCGCCGCCGAGATGGGGGTTGGACGTATGTTCGAGTGGCCCGGCGCGATCGCTTGGGGCGTGCAGGGTGGGGCGGCCTCGGTCGCGGTGATGAAACCGTTCGACGGCAACTCGGCCAGCGTTGGCAACGGCGTGATGGTGGCGTTGGAGGCGAGGGACCCCGCGCAGGTGGACCGGCTGCACGAAATCGCGCTGGCGAACGGCGGCACCTGCGAAGGCCCACCGGGACCGCGCGGCGACACTTTCTACGCCGGTTACTTCCGCGATCCGGACGGCAACAAGCTGAACGCATTCCTGATGACGGGGTGAGGTCCGCTGAATGGGCCGGCCGGCTCAGTCTTCGGGGGCTATGGTGACTTTAAGCCCATCCAGCACATCCGAAAACGCGATCTGGCACGACAGGCGCGACGCCTCGGTCCGGTGGTCCGACGAGTCCAGCAGGTCGGCTTCGTCTTCGTGCGGGCCACCGACTTGCGCGGTCCAGGCCGAATCCACGAAAACGTGGCACGTCGCGCAGCTGCACGAGCCGCCGCAGAGCGCGAGCAGTTCGTCGAAGCCGTTGTCTCGAATGACTTCCATCACCGACAGGCCGGCGTCGCCGGTCACGGCCTTTTCATTTCCCTTGCGGTCGACGACGATGAGCGTTGGCATGCTGTCTCCGGATTTCGGCCGTGACCCCCACGGCTGGCCTGCCTATTAGCGGGGTGTGGGGCGGGTGCAAGTCGCCGAAAAGATCGGGGCAAGAAGGAGAGGCGCGGTGGGGCTTTCGGCAGAACGGATCGCGCACGGGGTCGCGGGCCTGTCGGCGATCGATGCGCGGTTCGCGGCGGCACACGCGCGGCACGGCCTGCCCGAGCCCCGTATCCGCCCGCGCGGCTATGAATCGCTGCTGCGCGCCATCGTGAGCCAGCAGGTGTCGACTGCGGCTGCGGCAAGCATCTGGCGCAAGCTGGAGGGCCAGGTGGGGGGTCTGCACGACCCCGCCCGACTGATCGCGGTCGATCCCGAGGCGCTTCGGGCCTGCGGCCTGTCGCGGCAGAAGGCGAGCTATGCGCAAAGCCTGGCGCAGCATGTGGCGGATGGGTCGCTGCCGCTCGACGATCTGCCGGCCGACGACGAGGAAGCGATCCGGCTGCTGTCGTCGGTGCGCGGGCTCGGGCGCTGGTCGGCGGAAATCTACCTGCTGTTCGCGGAGGGGCGAGGCGACGTGTTTCCGGCCGGCGACCTCGCCGTGCAGGAGCAGGCCGGCCGCCTGTTCCTGGACGGTGTGCGCCCGACCGAAAAGCCGCTGCGTGAACTGGCCGAGCCGTGGCGCCCGCACCGCGGCGTCGCAGCGCTGTTCCTGTGGCACTGCTACAATGCGCCGCCCCTGTGACTGTTCAGCAGGTCGCCTCGTCCGCGAACAGCACGCTGAAGCGGCTCCGGTCGCTCAAGGAAAAAAAATATCGCCGCGCCGAGGGGCTGTTCCTGGCCGAGGGGCTGCGTATCTGTACCGAGGCGCTGGACTCCGGCTGGGTGCCGCAGATCCTGGTTTTCGCGGATGGGAAAGGCGACCACCCGCTGGTGCGCCGGCTGGTGCAGGCGACACTGGGCGAGGGCGGGCAGGTGATCGAGACCAGCGCCGACCTGCTGTCGGGCCTCACCGGCAAGGACAATCCGCAGGCAGTCGCGGCCGCCTATGCCGTGCGCCCGAATCGGCTGGCGGACTTCGCGCCGGGCCGCCGCACGCTGGTGGCGGAACGGCTGCGCGACCCGGGCAATCTGGGCACGCTGCTGCGCGCCTGCGATGCGACCGCCACCGGCGCCCTGATCCTGCTGGACGACTGCACCGACCCGACCAGCCCGGAGGCCGTCCGCGCGTCGATGGGGGCCTTCTTTACCGTGCCGACCTTTGCAGCGGGCACCGAGGCGTTCCTGGCCTGGAAAGCGCAGCACGGCGCCCGGCTGGTCGGCGCCGCGCTCGACCCCCGCGCTGGCGACTATCGGCTCGACAGCTATGGGGCGCCGGCCCTGCTGCTGGTCGGAAACGAGGCGCAGGGGCTCCCCGACGCGCTGAAAGCCGCGTGCGACAGCCTCGTCGTCATGCCGATGCGCGGCCGGGCCGACAGTCTGAACGTCGCCATGGCCGGGACGCTGCTGATGTATCAGGCCCTGCACGCGCAGGAGGCGGCGGCGTGAGCCCCTTCCCAATCGCCGCTCGGGCTGTAAGTGGCCATCTATGAGCGAGAAACGTCACGCCGGCGCCCGCCACGCACCCCCGCCCGAGATGCTGGCGAAGACCGAAGTCCTGATCGAGGCGCTGCCCTATCTGCAGCGCTATGCCGGCGCCACCTTCGTGGTGAAATATGGCGGCCACGCGATGGGCGACCCCGAGCTGGCGCGCGACTTCGCCGAGGACATCGTCCTGTTGAAGCAGGTCGGCATCCGCCCGGTTGTGGTGCACGGCGGAGGGCCCCAGATCGGCGCGATGCTGAAGCGGCTGGGCCATGAAAGCCGCTTCGTGGATGGGCTGCGCGTGACCGATGCGGCCACGGCCGAAGTCGCCGAAATGGTGCTGGGCGCGATCAACAAGGAGCTGGTGCGCTGGATCAACGAGGCCGGCGGCCGCGCCGTCGGCCTGTCGGGCAAGGATGCAGGACTCATCACGGCGGAGAAGGTTCTTCGCACCACCAGCGACCCGGGCAGCGCCATCGAGCAAGCCGTCGATCTGGGCTTCGTCGGCGAACCGGCCCGGATCGACCGCCATGTGCTCGACGTGCTGACGACGGCCGATTTCGTGCCGGTGATCGCGCCGATCGAGGGTCGGTGCCGACGGGTACACCTACAATATCAACGCCGACACCTGCGCCGGCGCGGTGGCAGCGGCGCTCGGCGCTGCACGGCTGTTCCTGCTAACCGACGTGCCCGGCGTGCTGTCGAACACCGGCTCGCTCCTCACCGATCTCGGATCGGACGCCATCGCCGCGCTGGTCGCCGACGGCACGATCTCGGGCGGCATGATCCCCAAGCTCCAAACCTGTGTCCATGCAGTGGAGGGCGGAGTCGATGCCGCCGTGATCCTAGACGGGCGCGTACCGCATGCAATGCTGCTGGAAATCTTCACCCGCCAGGGCGCGGGCACCCTGGTAAGGCGAGGCGGCCGCCAGGATACCGGGCCGGTCGGGGCTGGTCAGGCGGAACACGATATTGGCGGCATTCGGCATCGGTGAGGCCCGGTCCGGTCGGGAGGGCAAGGCTGCTGTGAGGATTTATTTCGGTGCCAGCTTCTGCATCTGCATCATCTTCTGCATCGCCGCCCGGCCTTCCTCGCGGGTCACCTTGCCGTCTCGGTTCGCGTCCATCATCTGGAAGCCCTGCGGATTGCGGCCGCCCGCGGCCCATTCCGCCTTGCTGATGGCACCGTCCCTGTTGGTGTCGGCCGCATCGAAGAACTTGCCGGGTTGAGGCGCCGGCTGCTGGGCAAACGCGGTATGGGCGGCAAGGAGAAATACAAGAGCGACGGCTTTCACGGGGGCTGGTCTCCATCGATGCGGCGCACCCGAACGGCGGGCCGGATTGCCCCGCGACGATGGCGCCGCTTGAGCGATCCCGCAAGCCATGGAACGGGCTGCTCGATGACGATCCTCGTGCCCGTCCTCGGCGACCAGCTGTCGATGCCGCTCGCCGGCCTGGCGGCCGTTCGCCCCGCCGATGCCATCGTGCTGATGGCAGAGGTTGCCGAGGAAGCCACCTATGTGCCGCATCACAAGCAGAAGCTGGCGCTGGTCTTCTCGGCGATGCGCCACTTCGCCGGCGAACTTCGCGCCGCCGGCTGGCAGGTGGACTATCGACGGCTGGACGATCCGGACAATCGAGGCAGCCTGACCGCCGAACTTATGGCAGCCGTCGCCCGCCACAAGGCCGACCGTATCGTCGCGGTGCTGGGCGGCGAGCATCGGGTGCGGACAGCGCAGGCGGGCTGGGCCGAGGCCAGCGGAGTTCCGGTGGAGCTGCTGGAAGACGACCGCTATCTCGTGACGCCGGGCGCCTTCGCCGCCTGGGCTGGCGGCCGCAAGCGATTGCGGATGGAGGATTTCTATCGCTGGCAGCGCAGCGCCACCGGCGTATTGATGGCCGACGGCGTGCCGGTGGGCGGCGAATGGAACCTCGACAAGGAGAACCGCAAGCCGCTGCCGAAGGGATTGAAACTCCCTCCGGGTCCCGCCTTTTCGCCCGACCCCGTCACTCGCGACGTGATGGCGCTGGTAGAGGCGCGCTTTCCCGACAATTTCGGCACGCTCGATCGTTTCGCCTGGCCGGTCACCCGCGCCGAGGCCCTCACGGCGCTCGACCGCTTCGTCGCCGAACGGCTGCCAAGCTTCGGTGACTATCAGGATGCGCTGGCCGAAGGCGAGGCGACCCTGTTCCACGCGCTCGTCTCCACCTCCATCAACCTCGGCCTGCTGTCTCCCCGAGAATGCATCGATGCCGCTGTGGCTGCGCTGGCGGGAGGCGCGCCGCTGAACGCGGTGGAGGGCTTCGTCCGCCAGATCATGGGCTGGCGCGAATATGTGCGCGGCATCTATTTTCTGGAAGGTGCCGACTATGTTCATGAGAACGCGCTGGGCGCGACTCGTCCGCTGCCCGGCATCTACTGGTGGGGGAAGAGCGGCATGCGTTGCTTCGACGCCGCCTTCGACCAGACCCGCGACCTCGCCTATGCCCACCATATCCAGCGGTTGATGGTGCTGGGCAATTTCGCGCTGCTGTCCGGCGTAATCCCGTTCCAGCTGCACGAATGGTTCCTGGTGGTGTATGCCGACGCCTACGAGTGGGTGGAGGCGCCCAATGTGATCGGTATGAGCCAGTTCGCAGACGGCGGCCGACTCGGCTCCAAGCCTTATGCCGCCGGCGGCGCCTATATCAACCGTATGGGCAATCACTGCGGGCCGTGCCGCTACGACGTGAAGAAGAAGGCCGGTCCGGACGCCTGCCCGTTCAACTATCTCTACTGGGACTTCATCGCCCGGCATGAAGATCGGCTGGCGGGCAACCAGCGCATGTGGCGCGTTATCGACGGCTGGCGCCGCTTCAGCCCTGAGCGGCAGGCCGAGATTCGCGCCGATGCCTCCCGGTTCCTCGGCTCGCTCGCCTGATCATTTCCCGAAGCCGATTTCCACGAATGCAGCTGGGCCCCTGAAATTACAGGTAATCTCGCCGCGCCAATTGTCCCGGTCTACCCGCAGGCGGTAGTCGACGTAGCGATACATGAGCCCCAGCGCGATGTGGGGGTGACGGCATAGGAGGCGCTCGCCTGGGCATTCAACAAAGGGCTTGCCTGGGCGCCAGCGGACGCCGCCCCAGACAGCATCAGCACGGCACCGGCCACGCCCGCACGACGGTCACAGGCATCTCGGCCTCTCCCCCCGTCTTTCCGGCCGCACGACCGGCCTTGTTCAGGCCGGAAGTTTGCACCCGTTTGCAGGCGGGAACAACTGGAAGCGATTCGGATCAGAACCCGATCAGCAGGATCAGCCCCACCACCAGCCCGAGCTGCCAAAGCGTCTGCAAGCCCAGCGCCAGGGCCAGCGACGGCCGCGCTGCGCGCAGCTCGCCGAATCCGGTTTTTAGCCCGATCGCCCCCACTGCCGCCGCCAGCAGCCAGCTTGCGACCGTCCCCGCCAGCGGCGGCACGCCGGGCGGCAGCAGCGTTGTCGAGGTCACGACCGCGAAGATGAAGAACATCACCAGGAAGGTCGGCGGCCGGATCGCGCGCCAACGCTTGCCGCGCTGGCCATCCGCCACCGCACCGCCGATGAAGACAAGTGCAATGCCCATCACCACCGGCAAAAGGCACGCCACGCGGATCATTTTCACGGTGACCGCGCGCACGCCAGTTTCCTCGGATACTGCGAAACCCGCCCCCGCAACCTGCGCGACATCGTGGATCGCCGCCCCCAGCAGCAGCGCGGTCGAGTTCATGTCGAACCCCAGGCTTCGCGCGATCACGGGGTAGCCCAGCATCGCCGCCGTCGACATCAGGCTGACGATCAGGATCACCAGCACCGTCTCGCGTTCCAGGCCCGGCCGGCGCGGCACCGCCGCCGATGCCGCCAGCGCGGCCGATGCCCCGCAGATCGCCACCGACGTTGCCGAGACCGCCGCGAGATCCGCCGGCTGCCGGCATAGCCGCGCGATCAGATAGCCGCCGAGCACGGTCGCGGCCACGCTCCCCAGCACCAGCCCCAGCGCCGGCAGCCCCAGCGCCACCAGATCTCCCGCAACCACCCGGAACCCGAGCATCGCCACGCCGGTTCGAAGCACGCTTGTCGAGGTGAAGGCGATCCCGGCCGCCGCCCAGGCGGTCAGGCGCGGCAGGGCCAGCCGCACCCCCATCCCCAGCGCCAGCACGACCAGCATCGCCGGCGCCCCGGTAAGCGCATTGGCCAGGATCGCGAGCTTGGCGAGGCCCGCACATAGCAGCACGCCCGCCAAGAACGGCGGCGTGGTCCAGCCAGGTCGGCGACGCAGGCTGGCGGAAGCGGCGGGCTTGTGCACCCGGTCGCCCTAGCTCAGCCGCGCCATCCTGCAAACTTCAGCCTGGGCCCGGCCCAGACCGGAACCGCGCCAGACCGTCCTCGATCACGCGCGCCACATCCACCCGTTCCGCCGGCGACAGGAACGTGCCCACCGCCAGCCGACGCCCGCGCGACGTCAGCCACAACCGGTTCTGGTCGGCGCCCATCCGCTCCAGCTCGACCCGGGCCCAGTGCGGCTCCAGCCGCACCCGCCGTGCAGCGCCGTGCGCTGCCACCCGCACCAGCTCCAGCCCGTCTGCATCCAGCCTCAGATGCTCCGACGCCCGGCCGGACCGATAGGAAGCTCGCATCGCCCACGCCAGCAGCAGCACATCGGCCACCATGAACGGCAGGATCGGCCAGGCCCCCAGAAACAGGAAACGCACCCCCATCAGCAGGAAAATCACGCCCACGCCCCCGATCATCAGCCGGAACTGTCGCGGTGGCAGCGACCGATTCGGTCGCAGCTCCAGATCGAAGATCGCAGGCTTGCCGTGGTCCATGCGCCCTGCTCTAGCACTCCGATGGCGCTCCTCCCACGCGGCAAACTGTCAAAGCCGAGGGCCCGTCGCAGGCTCCCCAAGGTCGAGGCAGAGGCCATCTTCGATACGCTCGGCGCCGCGAACCCGGCGCCGAAGACCGAGCTCGACTTCGTGAACCCCTACACCCTGCTCGTCGCCGTCGTGCTTTCGGCCCAGGCGACCGACGCCGGCGTCAACCGGGCCACCCGCCGCCTGTTCGATACCGTCACCACGCCGCAAGCCATGCTGGAGCTGGGGCTGGATGGGCTGAAAGCGCATATCCGCACCATCGGCCTTTACAACGCCAAGGCCGCCAATGTGATTCGCCTTTCCGAGCAGCTGGTGGCGTTGCACGGCGGCGAAGTGCCCCGCACTCGCGCTGCCCTGGAGGCACTGCCCGGCGTCGGGCGCAAGACCGCCAATGTCGTCCTCAACGAAGCGTTCGGCGAACCGACACTCGCGGTTGACACCCATGTCTTCCGCGTCGCCCACCGCATCGGCTTCTCCAAGGGCCGCACCCCCGACGCCGTCGAGCAGGATCTTGTCCCCCAGGTTCCATCCCGCTGGGCCCGCGAGGCCCATCACCTGCTGATCCTGCACGGCCGCTATCTGTGCAAGGCGCGGACCCCCGAATGCTGGCGCTGCCCGATCAGCGCCTGGTGCCGATACAAGCCCAAGACGCCGCCACCGCAAGCGTCGACGAAAACATTAACGGGCCGTTCAGCCCCCGGGGTGGATTCCTGAAGCGAAGGAGGACCCGATGCACCCACAGTTTCTCGCCTTGATCGCCCTTGCGACGACCGGCGCCTGCGCCCCTGCAGATCGCCCCGCCCGCGCCCAGCAGACCATGATTCCGGCAGGCGAACCGCAGAGCTGCGTCGATCTGCAGCGCATCCGAAGCACAAACGTAGTCGACGACCAGACGATTGACTTCACCATGAACGACGGCACGGTGCTGCGGAACACATTGCCCAATCGCTGCCCCGGTCTCGGTTTCGAGCGCGCGTTCAGCTATTCCACCTCGCTGTCGCGCCTGTGCAACGTCGACATCATCACCGTGGTCCACACCGGCGGAGGCTCGGTTCGGGGCGCATCCTGTGGGCTGGGCCAATTCGTGCCGGTGAAACCCGGAGAATCGGCGCCTTCCGGCTGATCGTCGTTGGAATTGCCCGCAGCCGGCGATAGCAGGGCAGGATGACGACGCCGGACCGCCTGATCCTCCGCCAGCCAGACGACTGGCACGTTCACCTGCGCGACGGTGCCATGCTTGCCTCGGTCGCCATTTATACTGCGCGGCAGTTCCGCCGGGCCATCGTCATGCCCAACCTGAGCCCGCCGGTCACCACGACGGCGCTGGGCCGCGCCTATCGCGAGCGGATCCTGGCCGCCCTGCCGTCCGGGACCGGTTTCCAGCCGCTCATCACCGCCTATCTGACCGACGGGACCGACCCGGCTGAGCTGGAGCGAGGTTTCGCGGAAGGGGTGTTCACGGCGGCCAAGCTCTATCCCGCCCATGCCACCACCAATTCGGCCCACGGCGTCAGCGACATACGCCGTATCGCCGCCGTTCTCGAACGAATGCAGAGGATCGGCATGCCGCTCCTCCTCCACGGCGAGATCACCGATTCGGCAACCGACATCTTCGACCGCGAGGCGCTCTTCATCGAGCGCATTTTTCAGCCGCTCGTGAAGGATTTCCCGGCGCTCAGAACCGTGTTCGAACATATCACCACCGCAGACGCGGTCGGCTTCGTCGAAAGCGGACCGGCCACGCTCGCCGCTACCATCACGCCTCACCACCTGCACCTCAATCGCAACGCGATGTTCGACGGCGGATTGCGCCCCCACGCCTATTGTCTCCCCGTTGCCAAGCGCGAGGCCCACCGCCTGGCGCTCCGCCGCGCTGCGACTTCGGGCAATCCGAAATTCTTCCTGGGCACCGATTCGGCGCCCCACGCCGTTCATGCCAAGGAATCCGCCTGCGGCTGCGCCGGCATTTTTAACGCCCCCCACGCGCTGGAAAGCTATGCCGAGGTGTTCGAAACCGAAAACGCCCTCCACCACCTCGAAGCCTTCGTCAGCGAGCATGGCCCGCGCTTCTACGGCCTGCCGTTGAATGAAACCCGTGTAGTGCTGGACCGAACGGCACAGCAGGTGCCCGAAAGCCTGGTCCTGGACGCCGACAGGATCGTTCCGTTCCACGCCGGCCAGACGCTCCGATGGCGTTTCCAGGGCCCGCTGTCCTGACGAACGCGCGCAAGGCGCCGTTGCAGAAGATGAAGTCTGGTCCTGCTTTGCGAGCGGGGCTCTGCCTTGGTGCGTGACACCGGTGTCGCCCTCGGGGAGGCCGGACCTCCGGTTTCGCTTGTCCGACGGTACCGAGGTTGCCGCCACATTCGATAGCGGCCGCCATTGCGCCCCGTTGCAGGCCGCTGCCACTGTCGTGGCCGTAGTCGCCGGTTCCTAGCGGCTATCGGGATCGCGACAGCCGCGCCGCTACCAGGCGGCTTCCTTCTCCGCCGCGCGACGATCCAGCTCGGCCCGGCTCATCTTCTCCGAGCTGGATTTCAGCTGACCGCATGCCGCCATGATGTCCCGCCCGCGCGGGCGCCGCACCGGGGCCGAGAAACCGCCGCGATAGACGATGTCGGAAAAGCGCTGCACCTGTTCGGGCGTGGAGGTTTCGTAGATCGCACCGGGCCAGGGATTGAACGGGATCAGGTTCACCTTGGCGGGCAGGTCGTAGCGCTTCAGCAGCCGGACCAGCTCATGCGCATCCTCGTCGCGGTCGTTCTTGCCCTTCAGCATCACATATTCGAACGTGATGCGCCGGGCATTGTTGGCGCCGGGATAATCGGCACAGGCCTTCAGCAGCTGGTCGATGCCGTACTTCTTGTTGATGGGCACGATCTCGTCGCGGACTTCCTTGGTGACGGCGTGCAGCGACACCGCCAGGTTCACCCCGATCTCGGCCCCGGCCCGCTCCATCATCGGCACCACGCCCGACGTGGAGAGGGTTATGCGGCGCTTCGAGAGCGCAAGCCCGTCGCCGTCCATCACGATCTTCAGCGCGTCGCGAACATTGTCGAAGTTATAGAGCGGCTCGCCCATGCCCATCATCACGATGTTGGTCAGCAACCTCCCTTCGGGCTGGCTCGGCCATTCCCCCAGCGAATCCCGCGCCAGCATCACCTGGCCCACGATCTCGCTCGCGGTCAGGTTGCGAACCAGCTTCATGGTGCCGGTAAAGCAGAAGCGGCAGTTCAGCGTGCAGCCCACCTGCGAGGAAACGCACAGCGTTCCCCGGTCGGCGTCGGGGATGAACACCATCTCATATTCTTCACCGGCCGAGCGGAGCAGCCATTTGCGCGTCCCGTCGGAGGAGACATGGGCCTCCACCACCTCGGGCCGGCCCACCACGAAATGCCGGGTCAGGCCTTCGCGCAGCGGCTTCGACAAGTCCGACATCAGCGCGAAGTCGGTTACGCCGCGGTTATAGATCCAGCTCCAGATCTGCCGGCTCCGCATCTTTGCCTGCTTCGCGTCCGCCAACCCCGCCGTAACCAGCAGCTCGGCGATGGCCGGGCGCGCGACGCCGACCAGATCCTGCAAGCCGTCGGGCCTGGGATGAACGATGCGCGGCACGGTGACAGGGTCGACCGCGCCCGCGATGGGCATGAGGTTCGTATCCATGGATCGCCGCGTCATAGCGCATCCGGGCGGAAATGCGAAGCCGGGCAGCAGGCCGGATCGGTTAACATTGTCGGCTGGCTTTACATCGGACAGTGCGCCGCTTGGCCCGGCAGCCGGTCGCGCGGTGCGAGAGGCGCCTCGGCACAATAATTGCACAGCTGACGCCCAGACACGCACAGGGGGATGAACATGAAGAACGTGATTTTGGCGCTGACGGCCGCAGTGGCGCTGGTAGCACCGGTCTCGGCCGCCGAAACCAACATCTGGTCGACGAACTTCGACGACGAGAATGTATTTCAGGCCACCGGGCCGTTCGAGTACAGCAGCTTGTCCCTGTTCACGGGTGACGGCATCCTCTTCGCCGCGTCCGGGTCGGCTCCCGGTCTGGGCACCAAATATCTGCAGAAGAGTTCCACGGAAGCGACGACCTTCAACGCCTCCGGTCTGGGGGCGCACACGTCGCTGCGGCTGAAGTTCGACCTGATGTTCCAGGACAGCTGGGATTCGACCAACGGTTCGCCCGCGCCCGACATCCTGTACGTCGATTTCGACGGCCACAGCTACGAGTTCACGGCGGCCAACGCCTCGGGCTCGGTCGATAATTTCGGCCCGGGCACGCTGGTCGGCCGCGGCGCGTTTCTGGGCACCAGCGGATTCTTTTACGATAACGAGCCGGTGGTCAGCTACGACTTCCTGTTCCCGCATATCTCGTCGAACTTCAGCCTGACAATCCGCGCCGGGGGTGCCGGTTGGCAGGGTGGTACCGACGAAAGCTGGGGCATCGACAATTTCGCCCTGAGCGCCATCACCGCCGACGGGGGCGTTCCCGAGCCCGCCACCTGGGCGATGCTGATCGCCGGGTTCGGCCTGGTTGGCGCTGCCGCCCGTCGACGCACCGCGCTGACCGCCTGAAGCAAGACCGAACGAGTAAAGTGGCCGCGCCCACGGGCGCGGCCGCTTTTCGTCGCATCCGGGCGGTACGCGCCACCGTCATCCCGAACCCGCCAACGCCGATCGTCAGGCGACCCTCGGCCCCGACGTGCCCTGGCCCAGATACAGCGGCGCCTCCGTGCCCCCCGCCAGCCGCATGATCGTGCCCTGCGGCACGTCGGCCGCGATCGGCACGCCGTGAAACGGGCGCCCCCCGGCCAGCATTCCGCGAAGCACCCGTGCCGTCATCCCGTGGCTGATCACCAGCGCCGGCGCCGGGCCGGCATCGGCCAGCCAGCCGCCTAGCCGCGTGGCGATGTCGGCATAATGCTCCCCATCCGGGATGGGCATGCGGAACAGCCAGTGGTCGGGATCGATGATCTCTCCTTCCTCGGCAACGATGTCGGCATAAAGCCTGCCGGTCCAGCGGCCGACCTCGATCTCGCGCAGGCGGGCGTCCGTCTCGATCTCGAAGAAGCCGATGCCCAGATGCTCGGCGACGATGGCCGCCGTCTGCACGGTGCGCCCCGCCGGCGAGGCCCAGATCCTCGGCACCGGCTCCGCGCCGGCGGCGAAATGGCGGGCGAACGCGGCCCCCATTGCCTCGGCCTGCGCAATGCCGTCGCGGGTCAGTGGGGTATGCGCATCATTGCCCTGCATGCGCCGCGCCTTGTTGAAGACGGTCTCGGCATGGCGGGCGAGGTAGAGCGGGGTCGGCCCAGTTGGCGGGGGAGCAGGATCGGGCATGGAAATCGGCAAAGACTGCCGCTAAGCCCCGGTCAACCGACGATTGAAGGAGCCCCCGTGGCCAACAAGGTTTTCGCAGATGCGGCCGCAGCGCTGGAGGGCGTGCTGTTCGACGGCATGACCATCGTGTCGGGCGGGTTCGGCCTGTGCGGCATCCCGGAAAACAGCATCGCGGCGATCCGGGCAGCTGGTGTGAAGAACCTGACCGTCGTGTCGAACAACGCCGGCGTCGACGGGTTCGGGCTCGGCCTGCTGCTGGAAACACGCCAGGTAAAAAAGATGATTTCGTCCTACGTCGGCGAGAACAAGGAGTTCGAACGCCAGTATCTGGCCGGCGAGCTGGAGCTGGAGTTCGCGCCGCAGGGCACCCTGGCCGAGCGCATGCGCGCCGGTGGCGCCGGCATTCCCGGCTTCTATACCCGCACTGGGGTCGGAACGCTTGTGGCCGACGGCAAACCGGTGATGGACTTCGACGGCGAGCCCTTCATCCTGGAGCGGGGCATCGTCGCCGATCTGGCGATCGTGAAAGCCTGGAAGGCCGACCGCTTCGGCAATCTGGTATTCCGCAAGACCGCACGCAACTTCAACCCGATGGCGGCGACCGCCGGCAAGGTGACCGTCGCCGAGGTGGAACAGATCGTCGAGGACGGTGCTCTCGACCCGGACAGCATCCACACGCCGAGCGTGTTCGTGCAGCGGTTGTTCGTGGGGACGTTCGAAAAGCGGATCGAGCAGCGCACGGTTCGAAGAAGAGAAGTGGCTTGAACCCCGGCAGTTCCTGGCTGGTTGCGGGAGGCGGCCTCAGTCTCGTGGCCGCCCTGCTTCATATCGGCGTGATACTCGGCGGACCCGACTGGTATCGCTTTTTCGGCGCTGGTGAGGGAATGGCACAGGGGGCCGAGCGCGGGGCTTGGCAGCCGACCGTCATCACGCTCGGCATCGCCTCCGTGCTCGCGATCTGGGCCGCCTATGCCTTTTCCGGCGCCGGGCTGATCGCACGACTGCCGCTGCTTCGCACAGCCCTCGTCGTTATCAGCGCTATCTATCTGCTGCGCGGGCTGGCGCTCTTCTACGCCGTGATATTCATGCCTGCAGCGGTGACCCCGTTCCTGGTCTGGTCGTCACTCATCGTTCTGGTTTACGGGATCGCCTATGCCGTGGGCACCAGGCTCGCATGGCCTGCGCTTTCCCCTGAAGGAGCCATTTGATGCCCTGGACGAGAGACGAGATGGCCGCCCGCGCTGCGCGCGAGCTGAAGGACGGCTTCTATGTCAATCTGGGCATCGGCATGCCGACTCTGGTGGCGAACCACGCCGGCGACCTCGACATCACGCTGCAATCGGAAAACGGCATGCTGGGAATGGGCCCCTTCCCGTTCGAGGGCGAGGAGGACGCCGACCTGATCAATGCCGGCAAGCAGACCGTGACCGAGCTGCCGCGAACCGCCTATTTCTCCAGCGCGGACAGCTTTGCAATGATCCGCGGCGGCCACATGGACCTCAGCATTCTGGGCGCGATGGAAGTGGCCGAGAACGGCGATCTCGCCAACTGGATGGTGCCGGGCAAGATGGTGAAAGGCATGGGCGGCGCGATGGACCTCGTGGCCGGCACGCCTCGCATCGTGATCATGATGGAGCACAGCGACAAGGCCGGGAACGCCAAGTTCATCCCGGCCTGCACGCTGCCCTTGACCGGGCGCAATGTGGTGGACGTGATCATCACCGACCTCGCCGTATTCGAGCGCGCGGACCGCAAGGGCGCGCCGTTCCGGCTGGTGGAAATAGCGCCCGGTGTAATGCTGGAGGAAGTAAAGGCAAAGACGGAGGCTGCGTTCGCGCATTGAAACGATCAAGGCCGACTTCTCGGCAATGCCGGAGTAAGCCATGGCGGTGGCCAGAAGCTCGTCATCGAGCGTGATCGTAGTCCGCATGCAGACGCGCTACCTTGCCGACTCATCGATCTGGACCGAACATCTGAGTGGGCGGTTGCCCAGATTCGCCGGAGCGAAACGCCGCCGCCGAACACCCGTAGCGCCCCCGCCGCGCCAACCGGACAGCCGTTGATCATGGGCCACACCTGGCCGATGTCCTGATCGAGAAGGCATAGGGCTTTGCACGCGCTTACGCGTGAAGCCGGATTCAGCTAGGGCATGGCGGATGACGGCCCCCGATCCTCGCAGCCGCCTGGCACGCGGCGGCTGGCTGCTGCTGGGCGGGCTGTTCGTCGCGGTCGGCGCCATCGGGGTGCTGCTGCCGCTGCTGCCGACCGTTCCGTTCCTGATCCTGGCGGCCGCCTGTTTTGCGCGGGGCTCGCCGAAGCTGGAGGCCCGGATCCTCGAACATCCGCGCTTCGGCCCGCCGGTGCGCGACTGGCGCGAGCGCGGCGCCATTCCGAAGCGCGCCAAGGCCTTCGCCGTCGGCGGGATGGCGGGGGGCTATCTGGTCTTCCTGCTTGGCATCGGCCCCGCGCTGCCGCTGGCGCTGACCGTCGGCTCGATCCTGGCGCTGGTGGCGCTCTGGATCGTCAGCCGGCCATCCTGAGGATGAGGTCCCACTCGGCCGCGCGGACCGGTACCACCGACAGCCGCGACTGCCTGACCAATTGGAAGTCGGCCAACGCCGGCGTGGCCTTCATCTCGGCCAGCGTCACCGGGCGGGCCAACCTGCGGACCGGAGCCACCGTCACCGCAACCCAGCGCCCGGTTTCGTCGGTCGGGTCGGGATAAGCCGGCTTCACGATCCGGCATAGCGCCACCGCCTCCTTTCCCACGTTAGAGTGATAGAAGAGCGCCTCGTCACCGACGGCCATCGCCTTCAGGTTCAGCGCGGCGGCATTGTTGCGCACGCCGCTCCACACCGTTTCGCCCTCCGCCACCAGATCGTCGTAGCCGTAGACGTCGGGTTCGGACTTCAGCAGCCACTTCAAGGCTTCTGCCCCCCTCCGCTCGCGGGATTCATTCCGCCGCCATGGGCTGCTGCAGACGCTCGCAGATGCGCCAGATTTTCTCGGGCGTGGCAGGCATTTCCAGCTGCGTTCCGTCCAGCGCATCGATGATCGCGTTGATCACGCTCGGCATGGCGCCGATGGTGCCGGCCTCGCCGCAGCCCTTGGCGCCCAGCGGATTGGTCGGGCTGATGGTGGGCAGGGTATCGAAACCGATGTGAAGCGGCATGTCGTCGGCCCGGGGGATGCCGTAATCCATGAAGCTGCCCGTCAGCAGCTGGCCCTGATCGTCATAGACCATATTCTCGACCAGCGCCTGGCCCAGCCCCTGCGCCACACCGCCGTGGATCTGGCCCAACAGCAGCATCGGGTTGACGATGGTGCCGAAATCGTCGACCAGGCTGTAGTGCGCCACCGTCACGCCGCCGGTTTCGGGGTCCACTTCCACTTCGGCGACATGGCAGCCATTTGGGAAGGTCGGGCGCGGGTCGTCCGGTGCAAACCGGGCGCGGCCGTCCAGCGCCTGGGGGTGCATGTCGGCCAATTCGGCCAGGCTCAACGTCTTGTTGGTGGCGCGGCCGCGGAACAGACCGTCGGCATAATCCACCTCGTCGCCGAGGTCGGCCTTCGCGAGCTCCAGGCCGCGCGCTACCATCTCGTCGGCAACCTGGAGGCAGGCTGCCCCGCCCCACGCCATCGATCTCGATCCGCCGGTGCCGTTGCCCACATCTAACCGCCCCGAGTCGCCCTGCACCACGCGAACCTGCTCCATCGGGATGCCGAGCCGCTCGGCCGTCACCTGAGCATAGACGGTTTCATGGCCCTGCCCGTTGGACTGGGTGCCCACCGCAACCTCGACGATGCCGCCGGGAAGCAGCTTCACATCGGCGAATTCATCGCGCGAGCCACCACCGGCAATCTCCACATAATAGCAGAGCCCCCGGCCATAGCGCTTGCCCCGCCGCTCGGCCGCGGCCCGGCGCCCGGCAAAACCGGCCCAGTCGGCATTGGCCAGCGCCTTGTCGAGCACGGCGGGGAAGTTGCCGATATCGAAGCTGAGCCCCAGCCCGTTATCGTGCGGCAGCTCGGCCGGCGTCAGAAGGTTGCGGCGCCGGATCTCATCGACCGGAACGCCCAGCTCCCGTGCGGCGGCCTCCAGCAGTCGCTCCATCACATAGGCGCTTTCCGGCCGGCCGGCCCCGCGATAGGCGTCGACGGGCGCGGTGTTGGTGACCACACCGTGCACTGCATTATGGATCGCCGGGATGCGATACACGCCCCCCATGATCCTGCCCCCCGCCAGCGTCTGGATCGCCGGGCCGAACTGGGCCTGATAGGCGCCAAGGTCGGACCAGGTCTCTACCTTCAGCGCCACGATGCGTCCGTCCTTGTCGAACGCGAGGCTCGCGTCCGATTCCATGGCCCGGCCGTGCGTGTCGGTCTGGAACGCATCGGCGCGATCACCGGTCCACTTCACCGGGCGGCCGAGCTCCTTCGCCGCGTGCAGCACAAGCCCATATTCGCCGTAGATGAAGGTCTTCATGCCGAAGCCGCCGCCGACATCGCCGGTGACGATGCGCAGCTGATCGGGCGGGCACTTCAGGACCAGGCCGGCCAGCATCTGCCGCATTCCGGCAACGCCCTGGCTGCCGACGTGGAGGGTGTAGCCCATGCCTTCCGCCCATTCGCCGACAGCGGCCCGCACTTCCATCGACGTCGGCGCAACACGGTTCTGCACGATCCGCAAGCGGGTCACATGTTCGGCGCCGGCGATCGCGGCATCGGCGGCGTCCTGGTCACCCACTTCCCACAGGAAGATGTCGTTGGAGGGCGCGTCGGGCCAGATCTTGGCGGCGCCCGGCGCGATTGCGGCCTCTATGGTGGCGACGGCGGGCAGCTCGGCATATTCGACGTCGATCGCATCGGCGGCCGCGCGCGCAGCTTCACGCGTTTCCGCCACCACGAACGCCACGGCATCGCCGACGAACCGGACCCGATCGCCCGCGAGCAGGCGCCGCGGCGTCTTGATCGGGCCAGACAGCGGGACGAGGCAGGGAACCTCGCCATACTGCTCGAGGTCGTCGGCCAGATAGATCGCCAGCACGCCGGGCATCGCCCGGGCCGCTTCGGCATCGATCGATCGAATGTCGGCATGGCCATAGGGCGATCGCAAGGTCACACCATAGGCGGTACCCGGCAGCCGGAGGTCATCGGTGTAGCGCCCCTGACCCGTCAGCAGCCGGCCGTCCTCCACCCGCTCGACCGACTTTCCGACGCCCGTTTGACTGGATCCGAACTTCATCTGCATTCCCCTGTCTTGCCCTGGTCGGCCGCGATCGCGCTCAAGCCCGTCTTATAGTCGGGATGACGCAACCGATAGCCTAGCTCTGTTCCAAGCTTACGGCCTGCGACCAGCCGCCGCTCGGTCCAGAAGCTGCGCGCCATCGGCGACAGCGTGGCAAGGTCTGGCGGGAGCAGCGGCGGCAGCGACGCGCCGAGCAGCCCGCAGGCATATTCGGTCACATGGCGCGGCTCGGCGGGAAGCGCATCGACGATGTTGAACACCCCCTTTGCGCCGAGTTGCGCTGCCCGGACCACGGCGCCCGCGATATCGTCCACATGGATCCGACCAAAGCGGTGGCCCGGGCTGTCCACCCGCCGCGCCGTCCCGTTGCGCACCGCATCCAGCGCGCAACGCCCAGGCCCGTAGATCCCGGGCAGGCGGAACACGGCGGCGCCAATCGCCTGCCAGCCGAGGTCAGCTGCGGTGCGCGCCGTGCGCCGGCCGGTGCCCACCGCCGCAGTTTCGTCGACGAAGGCACCGCCGGTATCGCCATAAACCCCGGTGGAGGAAAGATAGCCGAGCCAGCCCCCATGCCGGCCCAGCGCCGGGCCGAACCGCTGCAGGACCGGATCATTGCCTTCCGCATCCGGCGGCACCGAGGAAAGGATGTGCGTGGCGGCCTTCAGGGCATCCGAAAGCGCCGGATCATCGAACGCGAGGGAGCCCGGACCCGCTTTCCGGCGCACACCGAGCACGGCCGTGCCTGCCGCGCGAGCCGTCGCGGCGATCCGTTCGCCGCTGTAGCCTTGCCCCAGAATCAGAATCATGGCTGTTGTCCTAGCCGGAGGCGTCACCCGCCCCAACCAGATTCAAGTGACGACGAGGACCCCTGCGATGACCGACCGCCCTTCCGAAACCGCACGCCTGCCCGAGACCGAGAACTGGGTCCGCATGTCGGGCGTAAGCCGGCGGGCCGCTCTGGGCGGCGGCGCCGCCGCGCTGGGCTATGCGGTGGCGGCCCACCCGGTGAGCGCCGCGCCGATCGTAACTTCGGCCGACGGGCTGGTCGAGGGCATGCTGACGTTCCCGGCGTCCGGCGGCCTCCGCATGAACGCCTACCGCGCCAAACCCGCCGGCAAGAAGAATGCGCCGGTCATCCTGGTCGTGCAGGAAATCTTCGGGGTCCACGAATGGATCAGGGACATCACCCGTCGCTTTGCCCGGGCCGGCTACTATGCGATCGCGCCGGACCTCTATCAGCGCCAGGGCGACCCGACCCGGGTGGCCGATATCAAGACCTTGTTCGAGACCATCGTGTCGAAGGTGCCGGACGCCCAGGTGATGGCCGATCTGGATGCCGCCGCCGTCTTCGCCGGCACCGACGGGGGCAACGCCGCGAAGCTCGGCATCACCGGCTTTTGCTGGGGCGGGCGGATCACCTGGCTCTATGCCAACCACAATCCGAAGCTGAAGGCAGGCGTCGCCTGGTACGGCCGGCTGACGGGCCAGCCCAACCCGCTGCAGCCCAGGCACCCGATCGATGTCGCGTCGCAGCTGAATGCCCCCGTGCTCGGGCTCTATGGCGAACTCGACAAGGGCATTCCGGTCTCCGACGTCGACCGGATGAACGCAGCCCTGAAGGTCGCGGGAGACCCGAGCCGGATCCGGCTGTTCAAGGGCGCCGACCATGGCTTCCTGGCAGACTACCGCCCCAGCTTCAACGAAACCGCCGCGAGCGAGGGATGGGCCGACGCGCTGAAGTGGTTCGACCGCGCTCTATGAGACCGCCGCTTCGGCTTCGGCCCGGGTTGCCTTCTTCGCTGCCGCTTCGCGTTTCTCCGCTTCGGTGCGCGGGCGGTAGCGCAGTTCGGCGTCGCCGAACGCCTCCACGGGCATATACAATCCCTGCCCGACAGGCTGCACCACGCCGTTGCGAACTTCCTTCACCGCGACGTTCAGCACGAAGTCGCCAACGCGCTTTTCCGTAAGGGCCCGGTCGATCTTCACCAGAAGCTTCTGGAAGTCGCCTTCGAAATCCTGCGCCAGCCCGCTTTCCAGCTGGGCGCGCACGGCCGGCGCCCGGGCGACTTGCAGCAGCAGGCTGCCGGACAACCCTTGCGCATCGCCCACGATCTCCAGGTCGCGCACCTTCACCCGGCGGCTGTTCGGTTCATTCCAGGGCAGGCCCGTGAACCACACGGTCCCCTTCGTGAAGATCAGCTGCCCCCGCGTCGACGCCCGGATCGGCAACCCTACGGCAAGTTTGCCGCCCGTGGTGGTGTAGATGGTCGGCGTGCCGAAGCGCACCCGGGTCGGGCCGACCACCGGCACGTCGACCGGCGCCGCCGCCAGTTGCTTCAGCTCCCGTTCCAGCACCGGCTCCAGCTGGGCATAGTCGGCAACGACGGGCAGGCGGAAGCGCAGGCCCGTGCTTTCGCCCAGCACCACCCTCGCCGGCAGCGGCGTCGGTGGCGGATCGGGTGGCCGGTCGCCCAGGAACGTCTCGGTCGTCGCCTCCAGCCCAACCAGCAGCACCAGGTCTTGGCCCTCCACCCGGTAGCCGCCATGCCCGAGGCGCTTGGGCGTCACCCGCATCCAGGCGGCCGGGTTGCGCCGGTTCAGCGAGATCGACGTGAAGGCGCGCGACCAGGCCTCTTCGATCCGGCTGCGAAAGCCGAGGCCGCGCAGATGACCCGGCAGTTCGCTTTCGAGCCGGGCGATGATCTTCGCCAGGGCCGGGTCGGCCTTGCCGGCAAAGGTGATCCGCCGGCCCAGCAGTTCGATGCCGGGCTTCTGCGTCCAGCTATAGTCGATGTCGATCTTGGCGGTGGGTTGCCAGTCGGCGCTGGTGTCCAGCCGCACGATGGCGCGGACTTCGGCCGCCGCCGTCGCCGTTTCGGACTTGATGATCCTGCCCACATCTTTGGCGCTGACTTCCGCGCTGACGGGCATCGTCAGCCGCAGCACAGGCCCGGAGCCGCTCAACCGGATCGGCCCGCGTCGCACCTGCCCGACAATGCGGCACGACATGTCGGGCGTGATTTTCGCGCGCTGGAACCCGATGGCGCAAGGCACAGACTTGCACGCCTCGCCCCTGCACGGCGTCTTGTGCTTCAGACAGACCGTCAGCCGCGCCGCGGGCACGCAGACTTTCTCCTGCCGGTCGATATCGGCTAGCACCAGCGGCACTTCTTTGTTGATCAGCGCTTCCAGATCGGCGAGCGGCGCGCTGACGGGCACGGCAACCTGCGAGAGATCGACCGGAATGACGGCGGGCGTCGTGACTTCCGGCGGTCTTTCGATATCGGGCGCCCCGCACGCCGCTACAAGGCCCAGCGCCAGCAGCAGCAGGCCGTGTCGGATGCGGCGGAACTCCCCTGAAAGCTTGTGCAGCGCGGCTCTCCCCCGAAAGGTGGAACAACAATGCCGCAGCTTGCTCGTTCCCGAAAGCCTTTGTGACGGATGTCAGACCAAGCCGGCGAAGGTGGCGATTGCAGCGCCCAGTTCGGGGCGGGTCACGGCTGACATGTGCGTGCCCGGGATCTCGTCGTAGCGGGCATTCGGCAGCGTGGCCGCAAGTTCGCTGGCGGAGCCATTGTCCCGGTCATCGGCCCCGCACAAAATCTGGATCGGAAGATCGAAGGTCGCGAGCTTGTCCGACGCGGTGCTCTGCTGGCCGCGCAACAGGTGGATGATCGCCTGCGGGTTCTTCACGCTGGCATTCATGAAACTTTCGGCGACGAACTCGCCGGTGCCGCGCGCCCAGCTGCCCCGCCCCTCGATCATTCGGATGAACCATGCCCCTCGTGCCGCGCCGTCTACGATCCCGGTAAGACCCATCCCAGCGAGGATGGCAGCGCGCGGCCGGGCGCCCCGGGCCAGCAGCCGGACAACGGTGCGTGCGCCGAGCGAATAGCCCCCAAGGATATACTCGTCGCCGAGCCCGAGCCCCTTCACCAGAGCTTCGATATCCATCGCCAGCACGTCCGCCGGCCAGGCTTCCGGGTCGGATGGCGCTTCGCTCGAACCATGGCCGCGGAAATCGGGCAGGATCAGGCGGTATCCGTCTGCCACCAGCCGGCGCGCGGTGCCATAGCGCACCCAGTTGGTGTTCGCGCTGGAGAACAGGCCGTGGAGCAGCAGCAGCCGCGGGCCGCTGCCGGAGCCCATTTCGGTGATGCTGAGCCGGGTACCGTCGAAGCTGGTGAAGTCCATCCCTGTTCGGTAAGGGCCCCGCCGGCGCACCGCAACACTTGCGAACCGGCCGCTGCGTCGCCATCCTAGGGGCGAGAGAGCGCGCTCAAGCCAGGAAAGACATTGATGGCGACCGAAACCAAGCTGAAGCTGGACGCCCCCGAGCCTGTGGCCGTGGTGGCGCCGGAAGCGGCAGCCGGCCTCGTACCTCTCGACGAAGGCCAGAAAAGCGAGCTGGAAAAGCGGGTCGATGCGTTTATCGACGATCTGGTCGCGCAGGACGCCAACAGCCCGGAGTTCGGCAAGCGGGTGGACCAGCTTGCCAGCCTTGGCCGGCGCCAGATTTCCGAAGCGGCCGGCCAGTCCAACCGTTTCCTCGACCGGCCGGTTCGGGCGATGGAGTCCGACAGCGGCATCGGCGCCGACCTGACCGAGCTTCGGCGGACCGTGGAGGATCTGGATCCGTCGAAGCGCGGCGACCTGACGAGCCGGAAGAAGCTGTTCGGGATCATCCCGTTCGGCAGCAAGGCGCGGCAATATTTCGACAGCTATGGCACGGCGCAAAGCCATATCGCGACGATCCTGAAGCGCCTGACCGGCGGCAAGGACGAGCTGCTTCGCGACAATGCCGCCATCGATGTCGAGCGGCGCCAGTTGTGGGAAGCCATGGGCAAGCTGGAGCAGATGATCCACGTCTCCAAGGCGCTCGATGCCAAGCTGGAAGGCAAGGCCGCCGAGCTGGACCATGTCGATCCGGCCAAGTCCAAGGCGATTCGCGAGACCGCGCTGTTCTACACCCGGCAGCGCACGACCGACCTGCTGACGCAGATGGCGGTCAGCGTGCAGGGCTATCTCGCGCTCGACCTAGTGAAGAAGAACAATATCGAGCTGGTGAAGGGGGTCGATCGAGCCTCCACCACGACGGTCGCTGCCCTTCGCACGGCCGTGACGGTGGCGCAGGCACTCACAAACCAGAAGCTGGTGCTGGATCAGATCAGCGCCTTGAACACGACGACGGCGAAGGTGATCGACGGCACCGGCACGATGCTTCGCACCCAGACGGCGGAAATCCACACCCAGGCGGCTGCCTCGACCATCCCGCTGGAGACGCTGCAGCAGGCGTTCCAGAATATCTATGCGACGATGGATTCGATCGACACATTCAAGATGCAGGCGCTGGAATCGATGAAGACGACGGTGAATTCGCTGTCGAACGAAGTCGAGAAGTCGCGCAGCTATATCGCCCGCGCCGAAGGAACGGCGCTGATCGAGGGCAAGAGCGGCGATTCGACCCTGTCGCCGCTGGAACTCTGACATGGCGATGATGCCCGAAACCCGCGAGGCGCTGGCCCGCTACGACGAGTGGGTGGCGCGGACGGTGAAGTCGCCGGACGCCATCGCGGGCCATGCCCGAACGCTGGGCCGCAAGACCCGTTCGGTCGCGCGGCGACTGAGGAACATGCTGCTCGGCGTTCTTGCAGTGCTCTTCGGCGCCCTGCTCTACGGGATGCTGGTCTCGCCGCTCGGCTTTGCCGGGATCATCCTGACCCTGATCCTGTCGATCCTGGTGATGCTGTTCCTGGCCGGCTGGCCCAAAGAGCGTGAGCCGACGCTGGAAAAGCTTCCGGATGTGCCACTGACGGCCCTTCCGGCGCAGGTGGAGGACTGGCTTCAGGGACAGCGCCGCGCGCTTCCCGCGCCCGCCCTTCGCGATATCGACCGTATTATGACGCAGCTCGACGCCCTCGCGCCCCAGCTCGCCAAGCTGGATCCGGCGTCGCCGATGGCGGACGATGCGCGCCGGCTGGTCGGGGACCATCTGCCGCGCCTGGTGAAAAGCTACGCCGAGGTGCCCGCAAGCCACCGCGCCAGCGCCGAAGCCAGTGCCCGCTTTCGCGAGGGGCTGAACGTGGTGGGAAGCGAGATCGACCGGCTGACGACGACGATCGCCCGCGACAGCCTGACTGCTCTGGAAGTGGAAGGGCGGTTCCTGGAAAGCCGCTACAAGGGGACGGACAAGGTCGAGGAGTGAAGCGTCAGGCGCGCCAGTCCGGCAGGTAGATCAGGCTGCTCGCGTAGGGCGAACGTCACGGCCCTCGTTGATCAGGATCCAGCCCTCGACCTGTTCGGCGCCGGGGATCATCAACTTGCGGGCCTCGCGGTGCATCTCGGCAATCAGCTCGGACTTTTCATCTGCCGTCAGTTGTATCCCGCGCGCCAAAGCATTGCGCGCCCCGGCTTCCAGAGACGTCGACGCCACCTTGGCACGACGCCTCAATGTTGCCACAAGCGTATCGTCCAGATTTCGGATGAGAAGCTGTCCCATATCAGCATGCTATCAGATTGCTATCAACCCCGCGATCAGGCCGCCTTCTTCAGATGCCGGCGCCCCAGCAACTCCGCGATCTGCACCGCGTTCAGCGCCGCACCCTTCCTGAGATTGTCCGACACGCACCAGAGCGTGAGCCCGTTCTGCACCGTCGGGTCCTTTCGCACCCGGCTGACGAAGGTGGCATATTCCCCGACGCACTCGACCGGCGTCACGTATCCGCCGTCCTCGCGCTTGTCGATCAGCATCACGCCCGGCGCCTCGCGAAGCAGGCTCTGCGCCCTGGCGACCGTGATCGGCCGCTCGAATTCGATCGAGATCGCCTCGGAATGGCCGACGAACACGGGAACGCGGACGCAGGTCGCCGTGACCCGGATGTCGGGCGACAGGATCTTGTTCGTCTCCGCCGCCATCTTCCACTCTTCCCGGGTATAGCCGTCATAGTCCGACGAGGCATCCATGAAGCTGTCGATATGCGGGATCACGTTGAACGCAATTTGCTTGGTGAACTTCTGCTGCTGCTTCTGGTCGCCCACAAACACGGCGCGGGTCTGTTCGAACAACTCGTCCATTCCCGCCTTGCCGGCGCCGGAGACCGACTGATAGGTGGAGACCACCACCCGCGTGATTCCGGCTTCGTCGTGCAGCGGCTTCAGGGCCACCACCATCTGCGCGGTCGAGCAGTTCGGGTTGGCGATGATGTTGCGCCTCACATAGCCGTCGATTGCCTCCGGGTTCACCTCGGGCACGATCAGCGGCACGTCGCGCTCCATCCGATAGAGCGAGCTGTTGTCGATCACGGTGCAGCCAGCCGCCGCCGCGCGCGGCGCGTGCAGCTTGGTCGGGCCCGATCCGGCGGCGAACAGCGCCATATCCCAGCCAGCGAAGTCGAAATGCTCGATCGAGTTCACCTTCAGCTCTTTGCCGGTGTCGCCGAAGTCGATGATGTCGCCCTGCGAGCGCGGCGAGGCCACCGCTGCGATATCGACGAGCGGGAATTCCCGCTCCGCCAGGATGTTCAGCATTTCCCGGCCCACATTCCCCGTGGCGCCGACAACGACAACCCGATATCCCACGTCCCGTCTCCAAGTGTTCGGCCGCACCGGTCCAGATCGGGCTGCGGCAGGGCGAGGGGCTTGGCCCAAGCCGCTGCGCCAGTCAACGTGCGGGCAGTCGAGGAGCGGGTATGCCCGGCTGGGGATTGGAAAGAGGTTCGATGCGCTGGGTACTCGTTTTGTTGCTGCTGGTCGGGTTGGGCATCGCCTTGCTGCCGCTGAAGCTCGCGACTGACACGCTGGCCCCGGGGCTGGAAGCAGACGAGGTCGGCGGCAGCATCTGGAAAGGCCGGCTGCGCAACGCGCGCTACAACGGGCTGCCGCTCGGCAATCTCGACGTCGGGCTCGACCCGCGCCGACTTCTGGGCGGGGAGGCGAGCCTCGCTTTCACCCGGCTGGACCGGCATCTTTCAGGCCGGATCGGCGGCACCCGGCAGGACCGGCGCATCGAGGGGCTGACCGGCGAAGTGAAGATGTCGGTACTGCCGCCACCGGTGCCTGCGGCCGTGGTTGCCCTGGACGGCGCCTCCGCCCGCTTCGGGCCGGCGGGGACCTGCCTGTCGGCAGGCGGCTCCATCGCGGCCCGGCTCTCCGGCATCCCTCTCTTGGGAGACACGCCGCCGCTGGTGGGCACGCCGCGCTGCGACGGCGATGCCCTGTTCGCGCCTCTGGCAGCGCCGAGCGGCCGGGTCGGGCTCGACCTCCGGCTCTGGGCGGACGGTCGTTGGCGTGCCGGGCTCGACATCCGCACCGAGACCCCGATGGCGCAGCTGGCACTTGCGGCGGCCGGGTTCGCCATGTCGGCGACCGGGGGAACCTATGAAGTCGAAGGGCGGCTCGGGCCATCGGCTTGACCTTCGCCACGCACTGGGGCCTGATAAGCGCCACGCATCTTCCGGGGAGGACGACAGGATGGTAAGCTCGATCGCCGACACCGCGCTTAACGAGTTTCTTGAGCATCGCTGGTGGGCGCTGGCGCTACGCGGCGTGCTTGGCATCGCGTTCGGGATCATCTGCTTCGCCAGCCCCGGCATTGCAGCCTTTTCCATGCTGCTGGTGTTCGGCGCCTTCTCGTTCGCGGACGGCATCCTCGGCCTGGCAAGCTCGTTCGGGCAGGCGCGGCGCGGCGAACGCTGGATCTGGCTTGCGGTGGAGGCCGTCGCGTCCATCGTGATTGGCCTTTTGGTGCTGTTGATGCCGGTCGTTTCCATTGTCGCCCTGTTCCTGATCATCGCGATCAAGACGGCGATCACCGGCGTCCTGCTGCTGATGGCGTCGATCAAGCTGGACAGCGAACATGGTCAGGGCTGGCTGGCCGCCACCGGCGTTCTCACCTTGCTGTTCGCCGCCCTTCTGTTCACCGCGCCCCTGCTGGGCGCCAAGATCCTGATCTGGTGGGTGGGAGCCTGGGCAATCGTCTTCGGGGTGCTGCTGGTAGGGCTTGCGTTCAAGCTGCGCAGTGTCAGGAATCGCCTGGCGGCGCGCTGACCACGGGGGCCGCCTCATCATGTTGGGTCTCGTCGTAGTGGACAAGCTGCTTCACCAGGGTCTGGGCGATCACGGTCAGCGGCACGGCAAGGATCACCCCCATCGGCCCGAGCAGGACGCCGGCCGCGATCAACGAAAAGATGGTCAGCGCCGGCGGCAGCTCCGCCATGCTGGACTGCACCAGCGGCGTCACGATATTGCCCTGCACCTGCTGCACGATGGCAATCGCAACCATGGTCCAGAGGCCGGTTTCAGGGCTGATCGAAAATCCGATCAGGATGGCGGGAATCGCGACCACGATCGTCCCTAAATAGGGCACGAACTCGCAGAGCCCGGCGACGAGGCCGAGCGCCGGCGCTGCCGGAATTCCGACGATACCCAGCGCGACCCCAGTGAATACGCCCACGAAAATCATGCTGACGCCCTGAGCCTTGAGCCAACTGCTGATTGCCTCCATGACCGCGCGGACGGTCGTCACCGTCTTGTGCCGGGCGTGCGGGGGCACCAGCGCCAGTACGCCGCGGCCATAAAGCCGCGGCTGCGCCGCCAGATAGATGCCTGCCACCACCACCACCACCAGGCTGGTGAGCACGGTGCCGAGGCTGCTGAGCACGGTCTGCACGATGGCGACGACACGGCTCCCCTCCGGCATGAAGCTGCCGGCACGTGCTGTCAGCTCGCGGCCGATTTCGCTGTTGCGCAGCCAGTCCTGCACCACTTTCCAGGCTTCGGGCAGCTGCTGGAACAGGATGTCAAACTGGTCCGACATGGCGCTGCCGAACATCCAGAACACCAGGGCGAGGAACAGGGTGGGGATCAGCACGGCGAGCGTCAACGCGATGGGAAAGGGCATATGCACCCGACGCTGCAACAGCTGTGCAAACTTGAAGAAGATGAACGCAACCAACGCGCCTGCGAGCAGCAGCAGGATCAGGTCGGTGAGGCGCCAGAGCACCACCGCAAACCCCGCTGCCAGCAGCACCACCAGCGTCTGCCGAAACACTTGCCCGTCCGTAATGGCTGCCACCCTGATCTCCTTCGCACAGCTTCATAACGTCAAGCAACGACTTGACCAATGGTTGTGAAGCGGCCAGCGGCGGAAGCCATGCGCAATCCGCCACGCTGGCCCCAACGCTGGATTGGTCAGGCCCTGCGCTTCGGGCTGGTTGCGCCGGTCATCTTCCTGGTGGATTGGGGCCTGTTGTCGGCCCTGTCGCGGCTGGGCGCGGGGCCTTATGCCGGGCGGATCGGCTCGTTGCTGGCATCGGTCGGGGTCGGCTTTCTATTGAACCGCTTCTTCACCTTTCGCGCCTCTGGCTGGCCCGGGCTGGGCGAGCTTCGGGGCTACGCCCTGGCCGCAGGGCTCGGCATCGCGATCAACTACGGGACCTTCGCGGCCCTGGTCGCCATTGGCACGCCGCACGCTGTTGCGATCGCGTCGGGCATGCTGGCAGCTGCGGCAGTCACCTTCCTGCGGTTTCGGGCCGTATTCGGCGCATGACAGCAAACGGGGCGGGGGCCTTTCGGCGCCCGCCCCGTTGCCATGGCGAAAAGAACGTCAGGCAGCGAAGCTGCGCCGGCGCCGGGCCGCAAAGCCGACCAGGCCGAAGCCGGTGATCAGCATCGCCCAGGTGGCAGGCTCCGGAACGGCGCCGCTCGTCACCAGCACATTATCGAGCACGGGGCCGATATTGTCGCCGCTCGTGGTGCCAAGCCGCAGGCTCAGCGTGCCGGCAGCTGTCGGGATGAAGCCATAGGTGTAGGTCAGGAACGGGCGGTTCGCGCCGATGACTTCGAAATAGGTGCCGGAGCCCGTGTTGGTGTAAACACCAGTGGTCCCATAGGAGAAGCCCGTGATCACATTGTTGTTATAATTGAGCGTGCTGCCGAAGGTCAGTTCGAAGAAGAATTCGTCGTCAGCACCGTCGCGCTGGTTGCCGCTGACATCGAAGCTGATCAGAATCTGCTGGCCCGCGCCGAACGCGATCGGGTTGGACAGGATCTGTCCTGGGCCGGTGGTGCCGTCGAGGTCGACGCACTTCACGTCGCAATCGATCGAATAGGTGCCGGTGTCGACCACATCGACATTGCCGGTAACCGTCCAGTTCGCGAGGCTGGTAACCGTGAGCGCCGTCGGCTCGGTGTCGAAATTGTCGCTGAACAGCACGGCGGCGTTGGCGGAGCCGGCGATGGCGAGAGCGGCGGATGCAGCAAGAAGAATGCGCATGAGAGAACCCTTTCGTTGAAGTCGGCGTCCTCCTTGCAAAGCTTGTGCCAACCGCAAAGAAGGGCTTTCAGGCCATTGAATTCTATCAGCTATTGGGCAAGATCATGACTGCGATCAGCCTTGCCTTGTCAAGTAATCCGACACGCAGACTGCAATTAACCACGGGCGGGTGCGCTGGAACCTCAAGCGGTGCGCGGGGTTGAGTCGACACGATGGACACCCATACAAAGGAGCAGGATATGCAGGAGCGGAATTTCGAAGGCACGGCGCGGGGCAAGCACCGCGGTGCCCGTCAGCATGAGGCTCGCTATGCCAATGGCGAGATCGGGGTCGAAGCCGGCGCCGGAACGGCTGTCAAATGGGCGGCACTGGGCGCCGGCGCGGCGGCGCTGCTGTTCGCGGGACGCAAGGCCGCCATGCAGGCGCCGACCGCGATGGCAGGGGCCGACTGGGCCGAAGGCCTGGCGCGAGAGCATGCAATGGTGCTGAAGCTGCTCGACAAGCTGGAAGAAACCGACGCTGAAGACGTGAAAACCCGCCGGATGCTGTTGGTGAAGGTGAAGGCGGCGCTCACGAAGCACGCCGTGCAGGAAGAGAATGTGGTCTATCCGGCGCTGAAGGAAGCTGGCGAAGCGTCGGCCGTCAGCGAGCTGATCGAGGAGCATGGCGACATCAAGCACCATCTCTATCTGTTCGCGACGCTGGATGTAGACACGCCCGATTTCCGCTCGCGGCTGTCGGATTTCCGCGCGCTCCTTTCCGAGCATATGGAAGAGGAAGAGCAGCGGCTGTTTCCCGCGCTCAAGGAACAGCTGGGTCCGGATGGCAACCGCAAGCTCGCAATGGCCATGAACAAGGAAGGCGTGCTCGCCGCCTGAGCGGCGAAGGAAGGCGTGCTCGCTGCCTGAGCAGCGAAGGAAGGCATGCTCGCCGCCTGACGCGGCAGACGGTCGCCAGGCTCAGGCTTCCCGGTCGCGCTGGCCGAGCAGCCTGAGCCGAAGCGCGTTCAGCTTAATGAAGCCCTTGGCGTCGCGTTGGTCATAGGCGCCCTGATCGTCCTCGAAGGTCACGATCTTCGGGCTGTAGAGCGAATTCGGCGACTTGCGCCCGACCACCTGTGCGCTCCCCTTGTACAGTTTCAGCCGAACCGTGCCCGAAACCTTTGCCTGGCTGTGATCGATCGCGGCCTGCAGCATCTCGCGTTCGGGGGCGAACCAGAAGCCGTTGTAGAGAAGCTCGGCATAGCGCACCGCCAGCTCGTCCTTCAGATGCGCGGCACCGCGGTCCAGCGTGATGGATTCGATCCCCCGGTGCGCGGCGTGCCAGATGGTGCCGCCCGGCGTTTCGTACATCCCGCGCGATTTCATTCCGACGAAGCGGTTTTCCACCAGGTCCAGCCGGCCGATTCCGTGCACTTTCCCCAGATCGTTCAGCCGCTTTAGCAGACTGGCCGGGCTCAGCCCCTCACCGTTGACGGCAACGGGGTCGCCGCGCTCGAACTCGATCGTGATATACTCAGGCGCGTCGGGCGCATCCTCGGGGTTGTCGGTTCGGCTGTACACATAGTCCGGCACCTCCTCCCAAGGGTCTTCCAGCACCTTGCCCTCGGACGAGGTGTGCAGCAGGTTGGCGTCGGTCGAGAACGGGCTTTCGCCGCGCTTGTCCTTCGCCACCGGGATCTGGTGCGCTTCCGCAAAAGCGATCAGCGCCTCGCGGCTGGTCAGGTCCCACTCACGCCAGGGGGCGATAATACGGATGTCGGGGGCGAGCGCGTAATAGCCCAGCTCGAAGCGCACCTGGTCGTTGCCCTTGCCCGTGGCGCCATGGCTGACGGCATCGGCTCCAACCTGTCTGGCGATCTCGATCTGGCGCTTGGCGATCAGCGGTCGGGCGATCGAGGTGCCGAGCAGATACTGGCCCTCGTAGAGCGCGTTGGAGCGCATCATGGGGGCGACGAAATCGCGAACGAACTCCTCGCGCAGGTCGTCGACAAAGATCTGTTTCACGCCCATCATCTCGGCCTTGGCGCGCGCCGGCTCCAGCTCCTCCCCCTGGCCCAGGTCGGCGGTGAAGGTCACGACCTCGCAACTGTAGGTCGTCTGCAGCCATTTCAGGATGACGCTGGTGTCGAGCCCGCCCGAAAACGCCAGCACGACCTTTTTCACTGCATCCGTCATCGCATCACTTTCCGGGCTGGACCGGAAGCGCGCTTAGCGGTCGCTCGGGCGGGGCGCAATCAACCCTTCGGCCGAAGGCCGCAGGTGCGACTGCACGCCGGCCGTCAGGCCGCTCCTATACAGAAAGAGGCTTGAGATACTCTCCGTAGCACCAGCCTTCGAACCCGCTGCTGCCGTCGCCCACCTGAACCCGAATCCAGGGGCCGCGCACTTCCAGCTCCAGCACCTCCCGGCCGTTGGCCAGCGGCCCTCTGTCCAGCTTGTCGAAGTTGGTGCCCGGCCCGCCCCGCACGTTCAGCGGTGCCGCCGGCGACACCACGACGAGCCTGCGCCCGCCGACATTGTCGGAATCGGCCCGGTCCGACACCAGCTTGCGCATGCGCGGCATCGGGAAGGCCGGGCCCGGGTCCACCTTCAGCCGGCGCTGGGTATCGACATCGCGGTGCCCGACGATTTCCGCGATGGAAGGATAGGCCTTGATGCAGGCGCGGATAATGTCCTCCACCGCCTGCAACTGCGCTTCGGGATAGAGCGGCCAAAGCACGGTTGCCGACCCGACCCAGGGATCGCGCGCTTCGATCATGCCCGGGAACGGCGCCAGCCGCGCCGGCAGCACCGGCTTTCGTTCCCAGTTCAGAATTTCGCCCGAGGTGGAGCGGAAATGATATCCGGGGTTCACGATCTCGATCCCGATCGAGCGCGCGTTCACCTGCCCGCCGCCGCGGAACACCCCGAAGCCGGCGTGCCAGGCGGTATCGTTGCAGCTGACCATCTGGGTCACGGCCCCGTTCACATCCACCACGAAATGCGCGCTGGCCTTGCCGCTCGCCTTCTCGAACGTGGCGACGCAGCTGCTGGCGGTATAGCCGGCAGTATAGTGCACCACCACGCACTCCCGGCTGCGGTGGCCGGCGTTGATGTTGGGCGAAACCTTGCGAACGGCGCCACTGGCCCAGCCTGCCGTGATCTTCATGGCGATATTCCCCCACCGGCCTGCCCGAGCCGACCGTCCGTTAACTTCTCCCCTTCGATCCTACTTGTAAAGGGGGCGGCGGGATGCGGCGAGCAGAGCCCGGCCGGCGGCATTCCTGTCTTGGCGGCCTTGTGGCAGCGTGGCCCGAGGCGTATGGCGAGCCATCGCGATGCACGCCCCGAACCCCAAGCGCAAACCCGGGCGACGGCCGTTCGCCGTCCGCTTCCTCACCGGCCTGGTCGGCTGGGGCGCGGCGCTCGCACTGCTGGCCGCGCTGGGCCTGGGGCTCGCGGTGGCCCTCTCGATGGCGTCGCTCCCCAGCTTCCAGGAACTGCGCAAAAGCCCGCAGGGTCAGTCTATCGTCATCCGGGCGGCCGACGGTACCGAGCTGGTCAATGTCGGCCCCAGCTATGGCGACTGGCTGGGCTATGACGAGATTCCCGAGCCGATGGTGGAAGCGATGAAGGCCGTGGAGGACCGGCGGTTCGACTGGCATCCGGGCGTGGACCCGATCGGGATTGCGCGCGCCGCCAAGGTGAATTTCGAGCGCGGCGAGACGGTGCAGGGCGCATCGACAATCACCCAGCAGCTGGCACGCAACCTGTTCCTGACCGCCAGCCAGAATTATGGCCGCAAGGTGCGTGAGGCGATCCTGGCGCTGGCGATGGAGCGCAAGTTCACCAAGGAACAGATCCTCGAACTCTATCTGAACCGGGTGTATTTCGGCGGCGGCGCCTATGGGATCGACGCGGCCAGCCGCAAGTTCTTCGGCCATTCGGCGACCGAGCTGAACCTCGAACAAGCCGCCATCATCGCCGGGCTGGTGAAAGCCCCCAGCCGCTATGCCCCGACCGCCGACCCCGAGCGGGCGCGCGGCCGGGCCCGGGTCGTGATCGGCACCATGCGCGAGGCGGGCGCGATCACGCCTGCAGAAGCAGCAGGGGCCGATGTGGGCAGCGTCCGGTTCGTGGTGGACCGCGACCAGGGCGATGTGCGCTATTTCACCGACTGGGTGATGACCCAGCTGGAAACCCTGACCGACGAGGCGGTCGAGCCGCTGGTCGTCACCACCAGCCTGAACCCCCGGCACCAGGCGGCCGCCGAAGTTGCCGTGAAGTCCCAGCCGCTGGCCGGCACCCAGGCCGCGATCATCGCGATGCAGCGCGACGGCGCGGTAACCGCCATGGTCGGCGGCCGTGACTATGCCACCTCGATCTACAATCGCGCAGTCACGTCGACACGGCAGCCGGGCAGTTCCTGGAAGCTGTTCAACTATCTGGTCGCCCTGGAAGACGGCATGACGCCCGACAGCGTCGTCGTCGACGAGCCGATCCGCATCGGCAACTGGTCGCCGCGCAACTCCAACGGCCGCTATCTCGGCACACTCACGCTGCGGCAGGCGTTTGCGCTATCGGTGAACTCGGTCGCGGTGCGGCTGGGGCAGCAGTTCGGATTCGACAGCGTGGCGCAGATGGCGCGGCGCTTCGGCATCACCACGCCGATCTCGACCCAGCCCGCGATGGCACTCGGCGCGTCGGACGCGCGCCTCATCGAGATGACGGCGGCCTATGCCGCGATTGCCGCCGGCGGGGTGGAAGTGCGGCCCTGGGCCATCCAGTCGATCACGACGGCGGGCGGCGAAGTCGCTTATAATCGCGCGCCGGATACCCCGCGCGTGCTGGTGGCGCCGTTCGTCGCCAGCTACATGACCAATTTGATGAAGGCCGCTGTCGAGACCGGCACCGGCCGCGCTGCACAGATCGGCCGACCGCTGGCGGGGAAGACCGGCACCACCTCCTCGAACAAGGACGGGTGGTTCATCGGTTTCACCCCCGAGCTGGTTGCCGGTGTGTGGATGGGCCGCGACGACGCGCGCCGCGTCGCCGGATTGGCAGGGGGGCAGGCGCCGGCGCGCATCTTCGCGGGCTTCATGAGCCGCGCGCTGACCGGGGTGGCGCCGACCGACCTGTCGGACACGGTGGAGGACCCGACCTTGGGGCTGGAGCCCGATGCCGAGGCCTATGGCATCACGCCGGGCGGCGAGGGCCTGCCGGCCGAACCGGCGGCGGACGCCGGGGTGCTGGACCCGAGCCTGCAACCCGGCGCCGAGCCGCCGGTCCCGGCTGACGAGCCCGGGCCGCTGACCGACGACTGGCTGGAAAAAGCGACGAGCGAGGCCGCCGCACCCCCGCGCTGACCTCGACGATGTCATTGAGTCAGCGTTCCGCCCCATAGCTGTGCAGCCGGGCGCTGTTGTCCCGCAGCCAGGCCCGGGCGGGATCGTGCGGTGCCCCGTGCAGCGCGGTCGCAAGCCGCCAGAAGCCCGGCCCGTGGTTCGGCTCGGCCAGATGCGCGACTTCATGCGCGACCACGGCCGCCTGCACGAAGGCCGGGGCCAGCAGCAACCGCCAGTTGTAGGCGATCCGCCCGTCGCGCCCGCAGCTTCCCCAGCGGCTGCTGAAATCACCGCTGGTGACAGTGCGAACGTCCTTGCCGAGCCGGACCGCCAGCAGGCGCGTGCCCGGCTCCAGCGCGCGCACGGCTTCCGCGGCCATCCAGCGCCGCACCCGTCCGGCAAACAGGGTACCGTCGCCGGGCACCAGCAACCGGTCGCCATCGCGCACCACCCGCCGCCCCGATCCTTCCGTCAGCAGCAATTCGCCGTCTCCGAAGGGCAGGCGCGCGCCCGGCCGGAACGGCACCGGCGGCGGCAGCCTGAGCGCGGCTTGCGCCGCCAGCCAGCCCTGCTGCTCGGCCAGGAACCGCGCCGCCCGGGCCTGCGAGGCGCGCGGCGGCAGGGTCAGCCGAACCGTTCGCGACTGGGCGCACAGGCGCAGCGTGATCCGCCGCGCGCGGCTGTTTACGCGAACGACGACCGGCAGCCCGACCTCAGTCGAGGTCGTTGGCGCCGCCGAACCGGTCGAGGTAGCGCCGGGTGATGCGCTCCACGGGCATGACCACGAAAACATCGACAGTATTGAACTGGCTGTCGACAAAGGCGCCGTCCCCCACCATCGCACCGACCCGAAGATAGCCCTTCAGCAGCGGCGGCAGCGCCCGCTGCGCGGCCCTGCTGTCATAGCTGCCGGCGGGCAGCAGGTCCATCGCGCGGTGATCCAGCGCGCGGGCGCGAAGCTCGGGCGGGGCGAGATGATGGTGGACCAGATAGCTCAGCTCGGTTGCATGCTGCGCCGGGTCGGTCCCGTGCAGCGAGGCGCAGCCGAACATGAAGCCGATCCGGTGCGCCTCCAGATAGCTGGCGATCCCGCGCCACAGCAGGCTGATGGTCGCGCTGTTGCGGTGTTCGGGCGCCACGCACGAGCGCCCCAGCTCCAGCAACTGCCCCCGGGTCGAACTGGTCCGCACCAGCGGCGACAGATCATACTCGCCCGCGGAGTAGAAACCCCGATGCATCCGCGCGACCTGCTGGCGCAGCAGCCGGTAGGTCCCCACCACCTGCGGGTGGAAGCCATCATGGTCGATCACGAGCAGATGGTCGCAAAAGGCATCATAAGGGTCGGTATCGAGCAGGGTCGCTGCCACCGCGGCAGCCTGGGCCGGCGCCGGCCTTGCCCCCATTTCCTCATAGAAGATCCGATAGCGCAGCGCCTGGGCGGCGGTGACTTCGGCCTCGGTCGCGGCCAGCCTTACGTCGAGCCGGCCCTGCCGGTGCAGGTGCGGCGCCTGCGAGAGCAGGTGCGGCGCCACGGCAGTCGATCGGGATTGCAGGATCATGGGCTCTATCCTCGCAAGCGCGAGGTCATCCCCCGCACGAGGGGCCCTAGCCGGTGATTATGACGATTTGGGCGTGGCCCCGGTCTCCGGGGCTGCCGACACCCGGCGCATCAGCAGCCAGAACAGCGCGATACCGGGCAACGCCAGCAGCGTGGTCAGCAGGTAGAAGTTGACGAAGCCCAGGCTTTCGATGAGCGCGCCGGCGGTCGTTCCCTGGACGAACCGCCCCAAGATCGACGCCATTGCCGACAGCAGCGCGAACTGGGTGGCCGTGAAGCGCAGGTCGCACAACCAGGAAAGATAGGCGACGACTGCGACACCGCCGATCCCGCTGGCGAAATTCTCGAACCCAACCACGCTCGCCAGCGCCAGATTGGAGGGCCCCACCATCGCCAGCAGCGCGAAGCCGAGGTTCGATACCGCCATCAGCCACAGGCTGAGCCAAACCGCCTTCATCATGCCAAGCCGGGCATAGACGATGCCGCCGACGAAGATTCCCACCAGGAAGGCAACGAGGCCGAAGCCGACATCATAGGCAGCAACCGCGTCCTTGGAGAAGCCCATCTCCGCCAGCAGCAGCCGAAGCGACAGGTTGGCGAGCGTGTCGCCGAGCTTGTGAACGACCACGAACAGCAGCACCAGGAGCGCATTGGGGCGCGTGAGGAAATCGGCCAGCGGCGCCACGAAAGCCCGTCGAACGCGCTGCGCAAAGGGCAGGAGCGCCTCCGTTGCGACCAGCGCGGTGCGCCGGGCCGGCTCGCCCAGCAGGAACCCGGCCGCGACGGCAGGCAGCGCGAACAGCGCGGCTGCGGCATAGGCCATGTCCCACCCGGCGCGGCCAGCCACCAGCAGCGCCAGAGACCCCGCCCCGGCCGAGCCGAGCCGCCAGCCATATTGGCTCATGCCCGATCCGGCGCCGAGCTGCTCGGGCTTCAGGCTCTCGATCCGGAACGCGTCGATCACGATGTCGAACGTCGCGCCGAAGAAGGCAACAGTAAGCGCGGCGGCAACCATCAGGCCGATATCCTGAACCGGGTCCACCCGGCCCATCCAGGTGATGGCGGCGATCACGCCGGCCGCGATCAGCACCAGCCAGGCGCGCCGCTGCCCCAGCGCGTCCGCCAGCAGCGGAATGCGCACCCGGTCCACCAGCGGCGCCCAGAGAAACTTGAAGTTATAGAGCAGGAAGGTCAGCGCGAACGCGGTCACCGTCTTCTTGTCGATGCCGGACTCCGCCAGCCGGGTCGTCAGCGTGGCGGCGATCATGGCAAAGGGCGCGCCCGACGACAGACCGAGCAGCAGCGCGCCGATCGGCTCCCGTTCGAGATAGGGGCGGACGGCCCCGGCCCAGCCTTTGGCCGGTAGGTGCAGCTCTGGCGCGGCGGTCTCCATGCCCGCTTTCCCTGAACGTTTTTCCCGATGATGGGAACAGGCTTGCGACGAGCGGCCGCCCGGGCGCAATATGCACGGATGAACGCGCCATTCGAGCCGGCCCGGCGAACGCCGACCGCTGCCCAGATCCGGCTGGCGGCCCAGTGCCGAGACGGTACGGGGCCGGCGGCGGCCCAGGCCGTGTCGACCGTTCCGGCGCGGGTCTATCTGGACGAGGCGCGCCATGCGGCCGAGCAGGCCCGAATGTTTCGCGCACTCCCCGTAGTGCTGGGGCCTTCGGCAATGCTGCCCGAACCCGGCACCGTGCTGACGCATGACGGCTTCGGCGCGCCGCTGCTGCTGTTGCGGGATGGGCGCGGCAGCTTAGGCATCTTCCTGAATGCCTGCCGGCACCGCGGCACCCGCCTCGTCGAGGCGCCGCAGCCCATGGCCTCGTCGATGCTGATCTGCCCCTATCACGCCTGGTCCTACGCGTTGGACGGGCGGCTGAAGGCTGTGCCCCGGCCGGAGACGTTCCCGGGGTTGGACAAGAGTGAGATGGGCCTCGTCGAGGTACCCTTCGTGGAGGCGGGCGGCCTGATCTGGGCCGCGCCCGGAATTCGCGGCCCTCAGCAACAACCGGCCGCGCCGGGAATTCGCGGCCCTCAGCAAGAGCTGGCGGCGCCGCATCGACCGTCCGACCCCGACTTCAGCTTTGCGCAAGGGCCGCTCGCCGCCGATTTCGATGCGCTCGGCCTCGGCAGCATGCACCTCTATGCCCGGCGCACGCACCGTGTCGCGTCCAATTGGAAGCTCATCATGGATGCCTTCCTGGAAAGCTATCATGTGCAGCGGCTGCACCGGAACAGCATCGCGCGCTTCTTCGAGGACGGGGTAACGTCGGGCGATGTCGTCGGCCCGCACATGCGCTCGGCGGTGGCCCGGGTGGGCGGGCTGGAGGGGGTGGACCTGGGCGACTGGGCGGCGCTGCGCCGGATCGTCACCTATGCCTACCAGCTGTTTCCGGCGACCGTGCTGGTTGCCAGCCCGGATTATGTGAACCTGATGGTGCTGATGCCCCAGGCCGTCGGCGAGACGCTGGTGGAGGACTTCATGCTGATCCCGGAGCCCCCGGCAGACGAGAAGGCGGAGGCGCACTGGGCCAAGAGCTGGGCGCTGCTGGACGGGCAGGTGTTCGGCATCGAGGATTTCGGCGCCGCGGAAGCCGGGCAGAAGGGCCTGGCATCCGGCGCGATCGAGGCGATCACACTTGGCACGCTGGAGCAGGGCATCCGCCGCTTCCACGAGACAGTGGAAGCGGCCCTGCAAAACTGAGCGGGTTCACTCCGGCCACGGAAACAACGGGCGAAGCCCGCGAGCGCAAAGCGCGCCTGCGCCAATGCGCGGAACCGGCCGCAGGCCGGCCCAACAAATCACGCAATGATATCGGGAATCAGCAAATCGCTGATCATCATCATCTCGTCCTTCAGCCGCAGCTTGCGCTTCTTCAGCCGGGCGATCTGCAACATGTCGGCCGTCGCGGACTTCGCCAGCGCGTCGATCGCGGCATCCAGGTCGCGATGCTCCTCGCTGAGCGTGTGAAGCCGTGCCCTCAGATCCGCTTCGTCCATCCGCGTGTCGCTGCTCCGCATCTGCCGCTTGGGGTGGGGCCGGCAATGACCATCCGGGCGCCGAACGTCAACCAGCGTTGCCGAGTCGGCAGCCGGCGCCGCGACCCGGGCGGTCGCGGCCGCCCACATCTTGTGGCGGCCATCGGCGTGGCACACGGCATCCGGGGCCTGCACCGCATCAGCGCAAAGGCGCTGACAAGCCGCCGTAGTCGTGATTTACTTGGAGCCCACCCCATCCCGGGTGCGTCGCTTGCAAAGAGGAGTTGCCCCATGGCCAGCGCCCATCTCGAAGCCCTGAACGCCCGTCATGCCAGTATCGACGGGATGATCGCCGCAGAGATGACCCGCCCGCTGCCCGATTCCGCCACGCTGGCCCAGCTCAAGAAGAAGAAGCTACGGCTGAAGGAAGAGATGGACCGCGGGTAGGGGCGGCTGTCGAGGCGGCCGGCGGCAAAGCCGCAGAGTCCGCCTGGGTTTCAGGAAGACAGTGGAAGGTTGCGGGCAAAGCCCGCTCGTCGGACGGGCTCGGCAGCCTGAGGGCTGCCGCCCCGCCGGCCGCGAAAGGCGGCGAGTCTGCGAGTTAGCGCTGCGCACTCATCGCAGCCGCCTAATCGTCGCGCGAAACGCGCTCCTCCCTTTCGTGCCTCTCCTGCGCTTCCAGCGTCATCGTTGCGATCGGCCTGGCTTCCAGCCGCTGCAACGAGATCGGTTCCCCGGTGATCTCGCACCAGCCATAGTCGCCGGTGTCGATCCGGCGCAGCGCTGCGTCGATCTTGGAAATCAGCTTGCGCTGCCGGTCCCGCGTCCTCAGTTCCAGCGCCCAGTCCGTTTCCGATGATGCCCGGTCGGTCTGGTCCGGCTCCTGGATCGGGCCTTCCTTCAGCGTGTCCAGCGTGGTTTTTGCTTCCTGCGCGATGTCAGCCTTCCAGCGCAGCAGCTTGGCGCGGAAATACCGCAGCTGGCGCTCGTTCATGAACGCCTCGTCGTCTGCGGGGTGATAGCCGGCCGGAAGTTCCAGCCGCTCCAGCTCGGCCAGCAGCCCGCTATGCTCGATGATATCCGCCTCGTCGTGCTTCGACCCAAGTTCAGACATGACGCCCTCCTGCGCTGCTGGGCCACTCCGGTCGCCGACGTCGGTTGTCATTCGCGCAACCCCATCGTCAGCGGTTACCGGCCCCTCGGAGGAAGAGTCCGCGCTCATTCATTCCCTTCCCTCGCTCCGCGGCGGGCCATACCGCACCACCCGAGGGGGGGCAAGGCTTGCCGTTGCGCCAAACCGCTGGCGGGAGAGACGAAAATCGGAACTGCGGCAACCCGGCCACAGCTATCATGGCCGGCGCAGCACCGGTACCGACGGACCCCCTGCCGCCGCGGCCCGCGCCACCACATCCGCCAGCGGCTCGACCAGGCAGGTCATCCAGTGCGCCGTGGCGTGGAGCAGCCGTTCGCCATCTGCCATCACCCCGATATGGCCGGGCCACCAGACGATGTCGCCACGCCGCGCCTGGCCCGCCGGAACGTCCACCCGGCAGTCCGCGATCTGCATGTCGCTGTCGCGGCGGCAGGCTTCGCCGGCGAGCCTCCGAGCCACCTGGATCAGCCCGGAACAGTCCACCCCGGCGCGGGTCCGCCCGCCCCAGCGATAGGGTGCACCGATGAAGCGCTCGGCGAGTTGCACCCAGTCGGCGCCGGCTGCGCCGCTTTCTGGCAGCAAGTGGCGCCGGTGCAGGAACCGCCCGGCATGCGGCCCCGATGTCAAGACTACGAAGCGCTCGTCGGCGTCGCGCCAGTGCACCGGCGCGGCCATCGGCAGCGTCGCGACGACTTCGGCCTTCACCCGGGGCTCGGCGAACAGCAGCGCATCGCCCGGCCCGACCATTCCGCCCGTGCCGCCGGCGCAGGGCAGCGGCGCCAGTGCGTCCAGCCGGACATGGCCGACATAGCGGTCGTGCCGGCCATAGCCCCAGGCGAACCCATGGCCGCTGTCGAGCACGGCGAAGATTTCCCCGGGGAGCAGCTCGCTCGCGGCCGTCGCATCGGCCCGGTCTTCGGCCAGGAGGGGTGCCTGCGTCGTCACCAGCATGTCGAGCGGCTTCACATAATTGGGCACCGCCACCAGATCGGCCAGCGCGATGTCGGCCAGGTCCTCGCGCCAGGCCGCCGTACGCGGATCGAGCGGCCCAAGCGGCTCGGCGATGCGCGGACCTGCGATCCGCGTCTGCCTCATCGCCATCGCCGTTCCAGCATGTCGAGGCAGGCGAACACCGCCATGGCCGCACCGCCTTTCGGGCGGCCCGGGCGCGCGGTCCCGTTCCAGCTGTAAAGGTCGAAATGCGCCCAGGGCACGCCCTTGGGGACAAACCGCTCCAGGAACAGCGCGGCGGCAATGGCACCGGCGAAACCGCCTTCGCTGTTGTTGTTGATGTCGGCGATTTCGGACCTAAACAGCCGGGCATAGGGTTTCCACAGCGGCAGCCGCCATATCGGATCGTCGGTCGCAGCGCCGCCCGCCAGCAGCTCGGCGGCGAGCGTCTCGTCATTGGCGAACAGGGCCGGCAGGTCGGGACCCAGCGCCACCCGCGCCGCGCCGGTCAGCGTGGCGAAATCCAGGATCAGCTCGGGCCTGGCTTCCCCGGCGAATGCGAGCGCGTCGGCCAGGATCACCCGCCCTTCCGCGTCGGTATTGCCGATCTCGACTGTCAACCCCTTGCGGGTCGCCACCACATCCCCTGGCCGGATGGCATCGCCCGCGACGGCATTGTCGACGGCGGCGATCACTAGCTTCACCCGCAGCCTCAGCCGCCGCGCGATCACCAGCCGGGCCAATGCCAGCGCATGCGCCGCCCCGCCCATGTCCTTCTTCATCAGGCCCATCGAAGCGCCCGGCTTCAGGTTCAGCCCGCCGGTATCGAAGCAGACACCTTTCCCCACCAGTGCAACCAGTGGGTCCGACGCCTCCCCCCACTCCATCACGACAAGGCGCGGCCGGCGCGGCGACGCGCGGCCGATGGCATGGATCGCCGGATAATTCTGCTCGATCAGCGCTTCGCCAGTCACCACGGTCACGCGCCCGCCAACCTGGTCTGCCAGCGCCCGGACGGCCGCTTCCACCTCGCCCGGCCCCATGTCCTCGGCAGGCGTATCCACCATGTCGCGGAGCTGGGCTGCGGCTTCGGCCTCGGCCAGCGCCCGGTCGATCGCGCCCACATCCCTTACCATCAGCTGGCGGACCCCACGCGGATGCTCCGGCTTGCGGTAGCGGGTGAAGCTGTGCTGCGCCATCAGCCAGCCGTGTAGGGCAGGTGTCGGCAGCGCGGCTGCCGGCAAGGCGCTTTGGATGCGATAGCGACCCTCGGGCAGTTGCCCGGCTGCTGCGGCCAGAGACCAGCGACCGGGCGTGCCGGCCTCGCCCAGGCCGAGCGCCAGGGCCCAGTCGCGCCCATTGCCCTCCGGCACGAACAGGGCGGTGTCGGCTCCTGCCCGGAATCCTGCGGCAGCCACTGCCGAGCGCCCGATTTCGGAAAGGCCCGTCAGCCAGGCGTCGAAGCCGTCTGCCGTCACCGGTTGGATAGGGGTCGCCGGCTCACCCTGATCGGGCGCCAGGGCCCGCGCGAAGTCGGTCATGCGTTCAGAAGGCGCGCGGCGTGCGGGGCGTGATAGCTGAGCACCCCGGCCGCCCCGGCGCGGCGGAACGCCATCAGCACTTCCAGCACCACCTTGTCGCGGTCCATCATGCCGGCGGCGACGGCCGCCTCCACCATCGCATATTCCCCCGACACGCAATAAGCGAACACCGGCACGTCAAAGCGCTCGGCAACCCGCTGCACGATGTCGAGATAGGGGAGGCCCGGTTTCACCATCACGCTGTCGGCGCCTTCGGCAATGTCCAGCGCGACTTCCCGAAGCGCCTCCCGCCCGTTGGCGGGGTCCATCTGATAGCCCTTCTTGTCGCCCTTCAGATATCCGCCGGCGCCCACCGCATCGCGGAACGGGCCATAGAAGCCGGAGGCATATTTGGCGGAATAGGCCATGATCTGGGTGTCGTGGAAGCCGTCTGCCTCCAGCGCGCGGCGGATCGCGCCGACCCGCCCGTCCAGCATGTCGGACGGGGCGACGATATCCGCGCCGGCGCGCGCCTGGTTCAGGGCCTGCGCCACCAGCACGTCCACAGTTGCGTCATTCAATACATGACCGCCGGAGTCGATCAGCCCGTCATGGCCATGGTCGGTATAGGGATCGAGCGCGATGTCGGTGAGGAGCCCGACAGCGGCGCCGCTGTCTCGGATCGCCCGAAGCGCCTGGCACACCAGATTGTCGGGGTTCAGCGCTTCCTCGCCGCCTGCCGTGCGGCAGCCTGCCGGGGTATAGGGAAACAGCGCAATCGCCGGGATACCCAGCCCCTGCGCTTCCTTCGCCAGCGCCGGCAGCCGATCGACCGTGTGGCGCATCACGCCGGGCATGGTCGCGATCGGCTCGGCGCTGTCTGTCCCCTCCTTCACAAACAGGGGCCAGATAAGGTCCGCGGGCGAGAGCCGGGCTTCGGCCACCAACGCGCGTGACCAGGGAGCGCGGCGAAGCCGGCGAAGCCGCGTAGTCGGAAAATCCCCCGTGCTCATTGGTCCCTGCCTTCGTTTCCGGCCGTGTAGCGCGGGCCTTGCGGCTGCGCTAGGCCCCCACCATGGCCCTGTTTCCGATCGACGAGCTGGAAGCGCTGCTGATCCTGAAGGCCAGGAACGGGCAGGCGATCGGCTATGGCGAGGTGTTCGGCTGGTTCGGCCACCGCTTCCAGCGTTTTCAGGTGGGCCAGCTGTGCGCCGCGCTGGAGGAAGTGGACAGCCGCCAGCGGGGGCGGGGCGCCCCCGAACTCGCCAGCCTGGTGGTGCGCCAGTCCGACGGGATACCGGGCCAGGGCTGGTGGCTTTCGAAAGGTCATGATCCATGGGCGGGCTTGTTCGTGGGGCCTGAGGCGGCGGCTTTCGTGAGGCGGCACCAGCAAAGAGCGTTCGCCCACTGGCAAGATCCCGGCGACGAAGTCGCCGCAAGCGCGACCGCGCGCCCGAAGCGAAGCGGAGGTGGGAAAACGAACGGCGACGAAGTCGCCGCAAGCGCGATCGCGCGCCCGGAGCGAAGCGAAGGAGTAAACGAAGAATGACCGAGTTTCTGCTGGTCCATGGTGCCTGGCATGGCGGCTGGTGCTGGCGCCATGTCGCCGAGGGGCTTCGCGCAGCCGGGCACCGCGTCGTCGCGCCGACCCTGACAGGCCTCGGTGAGCGGGCGCATCTGATGACGGCTGACACCGGCATCGAGACCCACCTCGCCGACATCCTGGCCGTGCTCGACTGCGAGGAGATGGCCGATGTCGTGCTCGTCGGCCACAGCTATGGCGCCCGCCCGACGCTGCTCGCCACGGCGCATTCGGCAGTGCGGCACTGGGTTTCGCTGGACGGGGTTCCGGTCGCGGAAGGCGCCACGCTGATGGACGGTGCACCGGCCGAGCTGATCGAAATGACCAAGGCCGCGCTGATCGACGGGCTGGCGATGGCACCCTTCCCGCCCGAGGTGATCGGGGTTCCCACCGGCGCGCCGGGCCATGCCTGGGTCGGCCGCCGCCAGACCCCGATGCCGTGGCGCTGCCTGGAAGAACCGATGCCGGCGCACCCCTCGCGGTTCGGATCGCTGGGCGCCACCTACATCCGCGCGCTGGGCAACACGCTGGCGGGGCCGGCAGCCGGAATCGGCGAGGCAGCCGCCAACGGCTGGAACATCATAGAGATCGACTCCGGCCACGACCTGATGGTGACCGCACCGGAGGAGACGGTGGCGGCGCTACTCGAGATTCCGAGCCATCTGCAACGCTAGTTGTCCATGCCCGACCGACGCGGCATTCGCACATTTGAACATCGAGGGAGCAGCGACGCATGAAGACCCGCCAATGGCTGCTGGCCGACCACCCGCGTGGACGGCCGCTGAAACACAGCGACTTCAACCTGGTGGAAACCGAGCTGGCCGACCTCGGACCGGGCCAGGCGCTGTGCCAGGTCCTGTGGCTGGGGTTCGACCCGGCGCAGAAGGGCTGGGCCGAGAATGTGGCGGACTATGTAGCGCCCATGGCCATCGGCGACGTGATGCGCGGCTCGGGGATCGTGCGCGTGGTGAAATCCAACACGCCCAAGCTGAAGGAAGGCGGGCTCTATGCCGGCCTGACCGGCTGGACCGAGTGGCTGCTGAGCGACGGCACCGGTCTGGAGCCGGTCAACCCGGAACTGCCGCCGACGGCAATGCTGAGCGTGCTGGGCACGACCGGGCTGACGGCCTGGTGCGGCCTGTTCAAACTGGGAAAGCCGCAGCCCGGCGACACCGTGCTTGTCTCGGGCGCGGCGGGTGCGACCGGTTCCACCGTGGGCCAGCTGGCCAAGATCGCGGGCTGCCGCGCCATCGGGATCGCGGGTGGCGCGGAGAAGTGCCGCTGGCTGGTGGAGGAAGCAGGCTATGACGCCGCGATCGACTACAAGGCGGGCGACCTGCGTGCACAGCTGAAGGAGCTGGCGCCCGGCGGGGTGGATGTGATCTTCGACAATGTCGGCGGCAAGATCCTGAACGACATGCTGGGCCAGATCGCAACAGGCGCCCGCATCGTGATCTGCGGCGGGATCAGCCGCTACGAGACCGGCACCATGCCGGCCGGGCCGGAGAATTACTTCAACCTGGTGTTCCGCCGGGCCACGATGTCGGGCTTCATCGTGCTGGACTGGGCCAGCGAGTTCCCGGCAATCCGGAAGCGCCTGGCAGCCCTGGTGAACGCGGGGCAGCTGGTGTTCCGGGTGGACGAGCAGAGCGGGTTCGAGAACACGCCGGCCACGCTGATGCGGCTGTTCACCGGCGAAAACCGCGGCAAGCAGGTGCTGAAGATCGCGGATTGACGCGGCTGCCGCCGACAAATGGCGTCTGTCGAATGCGCCTTGTTCGAAGGGCCAGAGGGCGCTTCTCGCGGCGGAACGGGCAGGACGAGCCCGTGAAAGCGGGAAGTCAGCCTCTTGTCCTTCATTCTCGGATCTTCGCGCAGCCGGCATTGCGGCCTGCCCGCGCTGGTGATGCTGCTGTCTGCGGGGCCTGCCGCGGCGCAGGCGGTGCAGGACGGACGCACCCTATACCAGGCGGCGTTCTTCGTTCCGTTCGCCCCGGCCAATGCGCTTCAGGTGGTCGAGCGGACGCCCGGCTTCCGGCTTGAGGATGTGGACAAGGACATTCGCGGATTCGGCCAGGCCGCCGGCAATATCGTCATCAACGGCCAGCGCCCGTCGGCGAAAAGCGACACGCTGGCCACCCTCCTGTCACGAATTCCGGCCGGCCGGGTGGTCCGGGTGGAGGTGGGAAGCGGCGACCTGTTCGGCGCGGAATTCAGCGGCCGGCCGCAGGTGCTGAACCTCGTGCTGACCGACTCGGGGGGCCTTGCCGGCAATATCGAGGCCAAGGTGCGGCGCGATTTCGCCGGCGCGTTGAAGCCCGAAGGGCAGGTATCGGCCCTGCTGAAGCGCGGCACTTCCACCTTCAACGCCGCGCTCGCCGTTTCGAACGAACAGACGACGGAGGAAGGCAGCGATACCGTCTTCGCCCTGCCCGGCCGGACCGTGCAGGAGTTTCGCAAAAAGCGGAACTACGTCGCCGATCCCTATGCGACGCTCAGCGCCTCCTGGTCCGATGATTCGGGCGCGAACCGCACCGCGCATCTCAACGCGCAGCTGCTGGTCGGCCGGTTTGCGCTGACCCAGACCAATCGCGTCACGCCGGCAGACGGCCTCGCCCGCGACGACCGGCTCACGCAGCGCTACGAGACGCAGTCGTGGGAGCTGGGCGGCGACATCACCCGCCCGTTCGCAGGCGGCGGGCTGAAGCTGATCGGCCTGTTGACCCGGCGCCGCCGCGACAACCGCGATGTGTCGCGCATCGGGGTCGACCTGCCCGTGGAGACCGCCTTCGCCCAGTCGCTCGAGGATCGTCGCGACGAGTCGCTGCTCCGCCTGGTCTGGACCCGACCCGATCTCGGCGGCTGGAACCTGGAGAGCGGCGGCGAAGCCGTTCTAAACCGGCTGCAAAGCGACGTCGTGCTGGTGGAGCGGGAGGGCGCTGTGGAGACGCCGATCGACCTGCCGATCGGCAACGCCGTGGTAAAGGAGCTGCGCGGCGAGCTGTTCGCGAACGCCGGCCGCCAGCTTACGCCGAAGCTGAGGCTGGGCCTGGGGCTGACGGGAGAAGCGTCCCGGTTGACGGTCAGCGGTGACGCCACCGCCCGTCGCACGCTGGCCTTCCTGAAGCCCAAGGCCAGCCTCGACGCGCGGGCGGGGCGGTGGAAACTTCAGGGCAGCGTGCAGCGAAGCGTCGCGCAGTTGCAGTTCGAGGACTTCATCAGCGTCGCGGAGCTGACCAACGACCGGGTGAACGGCGGCAACGCCGACCTGCAGCCGCAGCGGGCTTGGGAATTCCTGCTGACGGCCGAGCGCCCGATCCTGGGAGACGGAGTTGTCCGGCTGGAGCTGGGCTATAATCTGGTTTCCAAGGTGCAGGACCGGGTGCCCACGCCCGAGGGGTTCGACGCGCCGGGCAATCTGGGGGCAGGCACCGAGCGCATCGCCCGGATCAACCTGGACGCACCGCTGAAGCGCTTGGGAATCAAGGGCGGCCGGTTCACCAGCCGGCTGTCCGTCGTCGATACCAGCGTGCAGGACCCCTACACCCTTCGCGACCGGCGGTTTTCGGGCAACACGCTGTGGATCCTGGACACTATCTTCAGGCAGGATCTGGGCGCGTTCGCCTGGGGCGTCAGCGGCTTCTGGAACTCGGGCTCCACCTTCTATCGCTGCAACGAGGAAGACCGGAACTTTCGCCGCACCGGCTATATCACCGCCTTCGCCGAGGCGCGGCCCGACAGCCGCACCACGATCACGCTCGCCGTCGACAATCTCACCGGTATCCAGGCCTATCGCGAGCGCATCTTCTTCGAGCCCGATCGAACCTCCGCGACGCCGGTCCGGCTGGAGCGGCGCGAGCGCAACCAGCACATCATCCCGTCGCTGTCGGTGAAGCGGACCTTCGGCTAGGCCGGCCGGCGGCAAAGCCGCCGAGTCCGCGAGCCTTCCCGCGATTGCTGCGCAATCCCGGTCCAGGTCGCGGCCGGCTTACGCGGCTATGCCGCGTATCCGAGGTAGCCGAGCTGCGCCGCCTTGAAGATCGTCTGCGACCGGTTCACCGCGTCCAGCTTCTCGCCGGCGTTCTGGATGTGGAAGCGCACCGTCGCGTGGCTGCGACCCAGGATCATGGAGATTTCCTTGTCGGTCTTGCCAATGCTCGCCCAGCGCAAGCACTCCACCTCGCGCTTGGTCAGTTGGCAGTCCGACGGGAGCCACTGCCGCGTCCTCAGCGCCTTCACGCAGCCCGCCACGAAACGATAGGCCAATAGGCTCAACTCGTCGGCCTGCGCTTCATATTCGGCCGACAGGTCGGTCCGCTCGGGGTCCGGGGCGCAGAAGCTGACCGCGCCGATCTGCCCGAATGGCAGGTGCACCGGGATCACGATCGCGGCCTTGGTGAGCGCTCGCTTCTCGAAATTATTGAGGTCGATCGCATCCAGATAGCGGTTGGGCTGGCGGGTGCGATAGCCTTCCGCATTCACCCAGAACGGCTCGGATTCGTAGCGGCAAGCGCGCGGCAGCGGCGAACTCAGCGCGAGCCGTGTGTCGGCCCACCAGCGCTCGTTCGGGCCGTTCCAGCCAAACACCTCCGACGCCAGAATCGCCCCCTCATCGTCCTGCAGCGGGTTCTTGCTGGCGATATTGTCGGCAACCGCGACCCTCAGCGACGCCCGTTCCCAGGCAATATCGCGGAGCGCCTCCGCCGCCGGCCGGATGTCCTTCACCGACGTGATGGTCATCCGGGCCAGATCGTCCTTCAAGGTGGCGGTTCGCTCGGCCAATCAGCTTCTCCCGCCGGCCGAAGCCGGCAAACCATATGCCGCCGGCCTGGGCCGGCAAACCACTTCTCGTCTGCGCCTGCCGGCGCGCACCTATTGCCATTGAGCGGTGGCGTCTTCGGCCTCTCGCCCTAAGCTCTTCGTGCGGCGCCTGCTTGAAGCGCAGCGCCCCGATTTGCAAGGGGCGCAAGCTGCGGGGGCGCCCGGGAGGACTTATGGCCGACGAACTGTGCGTCACCTGCCGCTTCTGGACCCAGGTCAGGGTAGAAGGTCCCGGCGTGCCCGGGATCGCGGGCTCCCCTGCGGTGGGCACCTGCCGCCGCTATGCCCCGCACCCGTCGGTCGGCACCGGCCACGCCCATGTGCTGTGGCCGTTGACGGCGGCAGGGGAATATTGCGGCGAGTGGACCGCGCGCAGCCGCGCCGCAGTCGCCGCCTGAGGAGACGCACCATGGCGACCGTCGACGATATCGAGCATTGGAAGTCCGTCCCCTTCGTTCGTCTGAACGAGGGGCGCACCAGCCGCGCGGCGGAAAAGGCGCCGGATCCCGACCTGGGCTCCGATACGATCCCCGCCAGCCGCTACACCAGCCCCGACTTCCTGAACGCGGAATGGGACCGGATGTGGACGAAAGTCTGGCTGGTGGGCGGCCGCGAGGAACAGATTCCGGACGCCGGGGACTGGATGACCCATAGCGTCGGTGCCGAAAACTTCATCTTCGCGCGCCAGGACGACGGATCGATCCGGGGCTTCTTCAACGTCTGCCCGCACCGCGGCAACCGCATCCTGCCGGTGGACGGGGCCGGGGCGGCACACAGCTTCAAATGCGGCTATCACCATTGGGAATGGGATGTATCCGGCGCCCAGATCCGCATCCCCGATATCGAAACCTTTCCCCAGCTCGGCGGCCGGTGCAGCCACCATCTGAAGCAGGTGAAGGTCGACACATGGGGCGGCTTCTTCTGGTTCAACATGGATGCCGGCGCGGAAAGCCTGCGCGACTATCTGGGCGTCATCCCGGACCATCTCGACCCCTATCGCTTCGAGGACATGAAGCTGATCGACTGGAAGACGATCGAGTGGGACTGCAACTGGAAGGCAAGCGTGGACGCCTTCAACGAGACCTATCATGTGCAGGGCATCCACCCCGAACTGCTGAGCTGGCTGGACGACTGGAACGTGCAGATCGACTGCCTGGGGAAGCACAACCGCTACATCGTCCCGTTCCAGACCCCATCGCCGCGCTACAACGACCAGGGCCACCTGTCGGAGATGATGAAGGGGCTGGCCCAGTTGAACGGCCTCGATCCGGCCGCGTTCGAGGGCAATCCGCGCGCACTGCGGCTCGCCATCCAGCAGGCCAAGCGCGCCAAGCAGGAGGGCAGCATCTATCCCTACAAGGACCTGTCCGACGACCAGTTGTCGGACGACTATCACTATATGATCTTCCCCAATTTCACGATGAACATCTACGGCGAGACCATGCTGCTGTTCGTCAGCCGGCCGCACCCGACCGACCCGAACCGCATGTTCTACGACCTCATGAACTTCGCGCACCTGCCCGCCGACCAGCCCTATCAGCTGCCCGATCACCAGACCTACCGCCATGGCCAGATCTCGCTCGGCCTCGTGCTGGACCAGGATGCGCACAACCTGCCCCATGTGCAGGACGGCATGAACAGCCGCGCCTACGACGGGCTGATCCTGGGCACACAGGAGTTGCGCATCCGGCATTTCCACCATGTGCTGATGCAATATGTCGGGGCCGATGTTGACTGACACCGCGAGGGAGACGGCGAAGGAAGAGGCGACTGGGTTCGTGTCCGCCGGCCCCACCGATCTCGCGCTCGGCCAGGCCCAGCCCCGGACGGTCTCTGGCCGCGACATGATCGTCGCCCGCGCGCAGGACGGCCAGTATCACGCCGTCGCCGCGCTCTGCAGTCACGCGTCCCTGCCGCTGTCGGGGGGCAAAGTGCGCGGAGCGTCTATCGTCTGCCCGCATCACGGCGCCCGCTTCTGCCTGAAGACCGGGCGGGTGCTCGGCCCCCCGGCGCATGAAGGGATTATGGCCTATCCGACGCGGGTGCAGGACGGGCAGGTAATGGTGTGGCCGCTTTGAGTGACGCGCTCCCCTGCCCCGTCATGATGGCGGGGCGACTGGCCGGCAAGGTCGCGCTCGTCACCGGGGCCGCA
>JANPJJ010000106.1:0-19637 GCA_031425455.1 Sandaracinobacter sp.
CCCTGCAAGGTGAGGAACAGCTCCTTGACCGCGTAGCTCACCCGTACACCGTCGGGTCGGGCACGCCTGCCTCCGCAAACCCCTTCCGCCGCAGCCGGCACGAATCGCAACGGCCGCAATGCAGCCCGTCGGCCGTCGGGTCATAGCAAGACCAGGTCAGCCCCATGTCCAGCCCGGCCCCGGCCGCCGCCCGCACGATCCCCGCCTTGCTCAGCGTCATCAGCGGCGTGTGCACCCGGTACCGCGCCGCCCCCTCCACCCCGGCTTTTGTCGCCAGATTGGCCATCGCCTCGAAGCTCGCCACGAACTCGGGCCGGCAATCCGGATAGCCGGAGTAATCCAGCGCATTCACTCCGATCATCAAATCCGCCGCCCCGGCCGCCTCGGCCCAGCCCAGCGCCACCGACAGGAAAATCGTATTGCGCGCCGGCACATAGGTCACTGGAATCCCCGGCTCCACGCCTTCTTTCGGCACCTCGATCTCACCGGTCAGCGCCGATCCCCCGAACTCGCGCAGGTCCAGCGGCAGCCGGATGTGCCGCTCCACCCCGTATCGCGCCGCCAGCACCTCCGCCGCCTCCAGCTCGATCCGGTGCCGCTGGTTGTAATCGATCGTCAGCGCCAGCACCCGCGCCCCGGCCCGCACCGCCAGCGCCAGGCACGTCGCCGAGTCGAGCCCCCCCGACAGCAGCAGCACCACAGGCTTCCCGCGCAGCTCGTCCAACAAACTCTCCATGGGCCGCGCTCCTAACCCGCCCGCTGCGGCATTGCTACGCTTGCGTCATGGCGGATGTCGCCCTAGGCGGCGTCCGCGAAACTTGCACGAAAGCGCGCCCGCAGTGGTCGACTACAACCAGGTCTTTAAAACGGCGATCGACCGCCTCCACGAAGAGGGCCGCTACCGCGTCTTCATCGATATCCTGCGCAACCGCGGCCAGTACCCGAACGCCCGCTGCTTCGCCGGCCACAACGGCCCCAAGCCGATCACCGTGTGGTGCTCCAACGATTACCTCGCCATGGGCCAGCACCCGCTGGTGATCGCAGCGATGGAGGAAGCCCTCCACGATGTCGGCGCCGGCTCCGGCGGCACCCGCAACATCGGCGGCAACACCCACTATCATATCGATCTGGAGGCCGAGCTCGCCGACCTCCACGGCAAGCAATCCGCCCTCCTCTTCACGTCGGGCTACGTCTCCAACGAAGCCACCCTCTCCACCATCGGCAAGCTGCTGCCGGGCTGCCTGATCTTCTCCGACGAGCTCAACCACGCCTCCATGATCGCGGGCATCCGCCAGTCGGGCTGCGAAAAGCATGTCTGGCGCCACAACGACCTCGCCCACCTGGAAGAACTGCTCGCGGCGGCCGACCCGGACGCCCCCAAGCTGATCGCCTTCGAGTCGGTCTATTCGATGGACGGCGACATCGCCCCCCTGCACGCCATCGCCGACCTCGCCGACAGATACGGCGCCCTAACCTACCTCGACGAAGTCCACGCCGTCGGCATGTACGGCACCCGCGGCGGCGGCGTCTCCGAACAAGACGAAGCCGCCGCCCGCCTCACCATCATCGAAGGCACGCTCGGCAAGGCGTTCGGCGTGATGGGCGGCTATATCGCCGCAGACCGCAACATTATCGACTGCATCCGCAGCTACGCCCCCGGCTTCATCTTCACCACCTCGCTCAGCCCGGTTCTCGTCGCCGGCGCGCTGGCCAGCGTCCGCCACCTGAAAACCTCCACCATCGAACGCGACGCCCAGCAAGCCGCCGCCGCCACGCTGAAGACGCTGATGGCCACCGCCGGCCTGCCGGTGATGCCCAGCACCACCCACATCGTGCCGCTCATGGTCGGCTGCCCGATGAAGGCCAAGAAGATCAGCGACATCCTGCTCGCCGAATATGGCGTCTATGTGCAGCCCATCAACTACCCCACCGTCCCCCGAGGCACCGAACGCCTCCGCTTCACCCCGGGCCCCGCCCACAACGAAGCCATGATGCGCGAACTCGTCAGCGCCCTCGTCGAAATCTGGGGCCGACTGGAGATGCGCGCCGCGGCCTGAGCGGCTGCGCCATGCCTCCGGCAGGGAGGGCTCTGCCCACCCGGCAGGGAAATCATTTCCCTGCACCCTCCTGGTTGATGAAGCCGCCTCCCACCCGTCACCCCGGACTTGATCCGGGGTGACGCCTTAAATCCGCCTTCGGCTCTTGGTGAATGACCGGAACGTTGTGGGGAGCAGATTGGCAGGGTTCAGGCGAGAACGGCCGAAAGCGGTCGTTCCGGTGGTGTCAAAGCCGTTCGGTTTTGATACTGGCTCCCACATGCCAGCTCCAGCCTTCATGATCGATGCTTACCTCCGCAGGCACTTGCACGGAAATCATCGCTTGTTCGACACATGTTTTGTTGGCCCATCCTAGGATTAATGCCGCCATCTTACGTGGAGATAAAGATGCCGCTTCGGGCCGCTTTTCCAGTTCATTTGACCGCGCTTGCCGCACTGGGAATTTTGGCGGGCTGCTCCAGCCCGCGCCAGCCAGCAACAGCGGCTGTCAAGCTAGTCGCTGATCCATCGCTACTGTCTATTGCGGAGCAAGCGAAGCCTGGGATGCTCGGCGCTGCCGTTTTGAACTTGCGAACACAAAGGAGCTCCAGTGTAAATGGGGATGTACCAATGCCGATGCAGAGCGTCTTCAAGTTGCCCCTGAGTATCTACGTTATGCACCTTGCCGAGCAAGGCAAGTTCTCACTTGACGAAAAGGTCACCCTTACTCGCAGCGATCTGTCGATCTTCTACAGCCCGATCACCGATGCTTTCGATACCCGGCAGGTCTACACCGTCCGCGATCTTGTTTTGGCTAGCGTCACAGATAGCGACAATACGGCAGCTGACTGGCTGTTGGAGCGAGTTGGGGGTCCGAAGGCATTGACCCAGTTCTTCCAAAATCGGGGTTTCCGTCGTTTTCGCGTCGACCGGTTTGAGCATGAACTACAACCAGAGTCCGTCGGTTTGCCCCTCAACTCGGGTCGCATGCCAAACGCCGACGCCTATCGACGTTACCGATCCGAGGTGCCGGTCAAGGTGCGGAAGGCTGGTATGCAGCGTTACCTATCCGATCCGCGCGATCGAATGAGTGCCAATGACGCGGTTAGGATGCTGGCCATGCTAGATGCCGGCGAGCTACTCAACCTCGCACATACCGAGGAATTGATGAACGCTCTTCTCGAAACGGGGTCCGGCCCGAACCGCCTCAGGGGAGGAGTCCCTGGGGGAGCCCTTGTCTACCACAAGACGGGTTCAAGCGCCGACGTTGAAGCCTTGAACGGCGCAACAAACGACATCGGTATCATCGCCCTGCCCGATGGTACGCGGCTCGCTGTTGCGGCTTTCCTCTCGGGATCATCCCTCCCTGCCAAAGATCGCGAAAGACTGCTGGCGAGAGTTGCGGGATTTGCGACGCGGCCGCATCCCGACATGTGAGCGATGTTCTGCCAACGGCAGCCATCGTGACAGGTTCTCCCGAAAGCCGCAGCGCCGTAATCCATCAACTGCATCATCTTGTCAGTGTCACAACCGGTCGGTTTTGATACCGCCGACGATCCACTTTTCCGGGGGGTTTACGAGTGTCAGAAACTTGCGTCGCTATGTCCGCTTTCGAGAAGCGTCGATCACCACCCGATCGTCCGAAAAGGGGGCGATAGCTGAACTGCAGCAACACGCCCGCCCTCAAACCATCCCCGCCACCCCAAGCCCCACCGTCGCCAGTCCCAACCCCACCGACAGCGGAACCCGCAGCCGCATCCAGTCCGCCGGCGCCAGCCCGCTCTTCACCAACAGCCGGTCCACCGGCAGCGTCAGCACGATCAGCCCGCCCAGCACCACCAGCCATCCCGGTGTCAGCAGCATCAGCAGCGCCAGCGCCGCCAGCGTCGGGATCACGGCCAGCCCATACAGCGGCCAGGCCTTCGCCGCCTTTGCCCGAGTCGCCAGCCCCCACCAGGCGCCGCCCAGAAAGCTCAGGATCAGCCCCGCATACAGCGCCCCCGCCCGGAACGCGGCGCCCTGCCACTCCGGCGGCCCGCCCAGCACCAGGCCCAGCGCGACAAAGGCAGGAATCAACCCGGCAAAGCCGAGCAAAAAGGCGGAACGTTGCAGCATCCTTCGCCGCTACCCCTTCCGCCGACCCACCAGCAGCCCCTTGGCGCCGTCTCCCTCGAACGAGAACTCGAAGTCGCGCCAGTCGCGCCGCCAGCGCCGTGCAACCATTCGTTCCCCGGGACGAGCCGCATCGTCGAGCAAGATCACGCCGCCGGGAGAAATCCGGTCGAACAATCGTTCCGCAATTCCCCGAACAAAGGGGTGAACCACCCAGGGCGGCCCATCGATCACGAGCAGATCGATAACGGCAGGCACATCGCCCAGATCGTACCACAAGCCCGGCCAGGCGGGATCGCGCAGCGTCAGCGGCGCATGGCGAAACTCGGCGGCAAGGTCATGTTCGGCCAGCCACGCCGGCATGTCCGCCACGAACGGTTCGTGCTGATCATAGCTGTGGAGGGAACCACCCCCATTCGCCGAAAGCGCCTTGGCGATGATCAGCGATGTCGCCCCCGAGCCGAGTTCGACCACATGCGCCGGTCGCAACAACTCGATTTCATCGAGGATGCGATGCAGGAAATAGCTGTCCGCTTTCCAGCTGCCGAGGTGGGGCAGCGCATCCCGTGGCAGGCCGACACGGTCGAGCAGCGCACGCTTTTCCGCCTGGGTCCCACCGTACAGGCTCTTCAGGAGCCAGGGCCATTGCACCGCGGCGAAGGCCAGCTGGAACATCCGTTCGCCTGCCGTCCGGTCGCCACCTGCCGTCCGGTCGCCACCTGCCGGGCGCACCGCTTCCTGGGGCAACAGCCCGGTCCGATATTTGGTCGTCAATCAGGGGTCCAGTCGTCGGCGAACGACTGCGCATAGAGGGCATCCGTCCTGCTCGCCAACCCAAAATTCGGCTGTCGGCAGCTCCATGCCGCCACCCCTCAGACAGCGGTCAGCCACCGGCCCGCAACGCAGGCTACCTCGCCTTGGCGAACGCAACAATCTGGGGCATATGGGCCCTGCAGCCCCCAACAGGTTGCGCCAACCCTGCCGGAGCGCCTGCCGCCGTGGACATCGCCATCGCCTCGGATCATGCCGGCCATGCCCTAAAGGCCGTTCTCGCAGACGATCTGCGCGCCGCCGGCCACGCGGTCCACGATCTCGGCGCCACCGATGCCACGACCAGCGTCGATTACCCCGATTTCGGCCGCGCCTGCGCGCTCGCCGTCACCTCCGGCCAGGCGCAGTTCGGCGTCGTCGTCTGCGGCTCGGGCATCGGCATCGCCATCGCCGCCAACCGCGTGCCCGGCGCCCGCTGCGCCCAGGTCCACGATCATCTGTCGGCAAAACTCGCCCGCACCCACAACGATGCCAACATGATCGCGCTCGGCGCCCGCCTGATCGGCCCCGAAACCGCCCGAGACGCGCTGAAAATCTTCCTCGAATCCCCCTTCGAAGGCGGCCGCCACGCCGCCCGCACCGCCAAGCTAGGATAGCAGATGAGCACCCAACCAAAACCACACCCCGCAAACGACGCCTTCTTCGGCGCCACCCTGTCCCAGGCGGACCCCGCCGTCGCCCGCGCGCTTGCCGGCGAACTCGGCCGCCAGCAGGGCCAGATCGAGCTGATCGCGTCGGAAAACATCGTGTCGCGCGCCGTCCTCGAAGCGCAGGGCTCGGTCTTCACCAACAAATATGCCGAAGGCTATCCGGGCAAGCGCTACTACCAGGGCTGCGAACATTCCGACGTCGTGGAGAGCCTCGCGATCGACCGCGCAAAACAGCTCTTCAACTGCGAATATGCCAACGTCCAGCCCCACTCCGGCGCCCAGGCGAACGGCGCCGTGATGCTCGCGCTGGTGAAACCCGGCCACACCATCCTCGGCATGTCGCTCGATGCCGGCGGCCACCTCACCCACGGCGCCAAGCCGGCCCTGTCGGGCAAATGGTTCAACGCCGTGCAGTACGGCGTCACCCCCGACACCCACCTGATCGATTACGACGCGCTCGAAGCCCAGGCCCTCGCCGTCAACCCGCGCCTCCTCATCGCCGGCGGCTCGGCCTATCCGCGCGTCATCGATTTCGCCCGCATGCGCGCCATCGCCGACAAGGTGGGCGCGTATCTCCTCGTCGACATGGCGCATTTCGCCGGCCTCGTCGCCGCCGGCATCCACCCCTCGCCGCTCCCCCACGCCCATGTCGTCACCACCACCACCCACAAGACCCTGCGCGGCCCCCGCGGCGGCATGATCCTCTCGAACGACGCCGAGCTCGGCAAGAAGCTCAACGCCGCCGTCTTCCCCGGCCTTCAGGGCGGCCCCCTCATGCACGTGATCGCCGCCAAGGCGGTCGCCTTCGGCGAGGCCCTCACGCCCGAATTCAAGACCTACTCCAGGGCGGTCGTTGCCAACGCCCGGGCGCTCGCCGCCACGCTGAAGGCTCGCGGCTGCGACATCGTCGCCGGCGGCACCGACACCCACCTCGCCCTCATCGATCTCCGCCCCAAGGGCCTGACCGGGAAAGACGCCGACGAGGCGCTGGAGCGCAGCCACATCACCTGCAACAAGAACGGCGTCCCGTTCGATCCGCTCCCCCCCACCAAAACCAGCGGCATCCGCGTCGGCTCCCCCGCCGGCACCACGCGTGGCTTCGGCACCGCCGAGTTCGAGACCATCGGCCATCGTATCGCCGACGTGCTCGACGGCCTCGCCGCCAGCGGTCCTGAAGCGAACAGCGCCGTCGAGGCCCAGGTCCGCGCCAGCGTGAAGACCCTGACCGACCGTTTCCCCATCTACGGCTGATTGCCGCCAACCCGAGAGGACCCAGCCATGGCAGACCCCACCGACCCGTTCGAGCCCGTCGAACCGACCGCCGCCGTAACGCCTGGGACGCCCACCAACCCCCGCGCTGCCAGGCCCACGGAAGCAGCAGCCGCGGCCACCGGCGCGGTGCCCCAGCCGGGCAAGGTGGAAAAGCTCGCCGACGAAGCGCTGGAAGCCGGCCAGAAGCTCACCCAGTCCGAAACCGGCCGCAAGGTCGTCGACGCCGCCGAAACCGTCTTCGACAAGGCCGAGGAGCTGGTGAAGAAGGCAATGGACAGCGAAACCGGTCGCAAGGTCAGCGAAACCGTCGGCAACCTCGCCGATCAGGCGAAGGCGACCGAAGCCGGCCGCAAGGTCGCCGACGCCGCCGACTCGCTCGGCACCCAGGCCGGCAACACCGAAGCCGGCCAGACCGCCAAGCAGATCTGGAACACCCCCCTCGGCCGCAACGTCGGGGTGGGCGCGGCAGCAGGCGCGGTGATCGGCAGCGTGGTCCCGATCGTCGGCACCTTCTTCGGCGCCCTCGCCGGCGGCGGCCTCGGCTACCTCCGCACCCTGGCAAAGAAGAACAAGTGATTGCACCTCCCGTCAGGCCGAACTCGATGAGTCTTCCTCATCGAGCCAGGGCATAACATGCGCTGCCCCTTCTGCCACCACGACGACAGCCAGGTGAAAGACAGCCGTCCTACCGAAGACGGCAGTGCCATCCGCCGCCGCCGGCAATGCCCGGCCTGCGGCGCCCGCTTCACCACGTTCGAACGGGTCCAGCTCCGCGACCTCATCGTCGTGAAGAAGAACGGCAAGCGCGAACCCTTCGACCGGGAAAAGCTCGCGCACTCCGTCATGATCGCCTGCCGCAAGCGCGAGATCGACGCGGACAGGATCGAACGCTTCGTCTCCGCCGTCCAGCGCCAGCTCGAAGCCATGGGCGAATCCGAAATCGAGGCCGGCCAGATCGGCCATCTCGTCATGCAGGGCCTCGAACGGCTCGATCCGGTCGCCTACGTCCGCTTCGCCAGCGTCTACAAGGATTTCCGCGAAGCCCGGGATTTCGAAACCTTCGTCGGCGGGCTCAGCAAGGCCGTGATGAAAGGCGATTAATTCAGCTCAGCGCCGTCTGCCCTTCCGCCAGGCCTGGCATAGGAAGCCCGGGCACATAGCGCGCCGGCCGAAGCGCGATCGGCCCCGGCGCGTCCACATGCGGATGCGGCAGCCGCACCGCGTGGCGCCGGCCGCACCAGTGCAGCGTTGCCGCCACCTGCATCCGCCCCGGCCGCAGCGCTTCCAGGCTGCGGCCCCGCACCACCGCCGCAGCCGCCGCCAGCCCCATCCGAAGCTCGATACTCAGGTCCAGCCGGAACAGCGGGATTCCGCCCGCCCTCAGCGTCAGGTCCGGATAGAGGGTAATGCAAAGGCCGTGCGGCGCCAGCAGGATGTCGCCCGCCGCGCTGGCCGCGCCACTCCGGTGCGGCAACGCCTTCGCGCTCCCCCAGCCTTCCGCGATCAGCGGCGCCAGCTCGAACAGCAGCGCCCGCGCCAGCCCCTGTTCGATGTCGCGGCGCAGCGCAGCCAGCGTCTCGCCCCCGGAAATGCGCCCCCCCTGCCCTCCCAGCGCGGCCGCACTGGCATCCCCCAGCGAGGTCGCCGCAACCAGGTCGGCCACGTCCACCAGCGAGCCGAGCAGATCGCCCAGCACCGGCTTCGGCGGCAGCACATGCACCTCGCCGGGCGTCCCGCCGGTAGTCGCCGGCGCAGCGGCAGGAGCCGGCGCCATGCTACACGTCGCCAATGGTCGGCCCTGCACCAGCCCCAGCGGCGCCGTGCCGGGCGCTGTGCCGGGCGGCACCGGAGCCCCCACCAGCAGCGGACCCGGCTTCCGGCCCGGCACCGTCGGCAGAGGGTCTGCCTCCCGGCGCAGCAGCCACCCCAATCCGAGCACCAGCACTCCGGCGATCGCAAGCCAGGGCCACAGCGGTTCTGCCGGTGCCGGCGCCGGCTGCAGGACCCCGGCCCCGGCCGCAGGGCCCACCGGCACCGCCGGTCCCGCCGCCGCAGCCTCCGGCGCGACCGCCGGCCCCATCTGCGGCAGCACCCGTTCGGCCACAGGCACGTCGGTCGCGTCCCGCGCCGTCTCCGGTCCTGCGGCCGCCGGCGGCAGCTGCGCCCGATCCTTCGGCTGCACCCGGCCCTGCGCCGGATCCTGTCGCCCGGGCTCCACCTTGGGCGCCGGCCCCCCGACGACCACGCCGTCCCAAACCCGCTCCGGCCGAACCGCGCGCCGTTCTGCCGCTGCGGCCGGCCTCGGCCCCGGCTCGGCCTGCCGCCCGCCGTCGCCCGCAGACACCGCGACCACGACAGCCGCCCCGCAGCGATACAGCTGCCCCTGCTGCGGCCGTTGTGACAGGAACGCCCCGCGGAACAGGTCGGAGGCCTCGCGCCGCTCGTCGATCCGAACCCGGGCCCGGCACACCGCCGAAGCCTGCCGCTCGAACCCATCCCGCTGGCGCGGCGTCACCAGCGCCGGCACATACAGCGCCGCGGCCTGGGGTCCGTCCGAAACATAGAGGATCGCCCGAGCCGCGTCGCACCCCACCCGGGTGCCGCGCGCCGGATACTGGCCGATCATCTTCCCCGCCGGAGCGTCCGAAGCGCGCCGCTCCACAGCGATCGCCGCATCGCGCCCGCACCCTTCCCGAACGCGCCGCTCGAACCGCGCCAGCTCGCCCTTGTTCGCCAGATTGCCCACCCGGATCACAGCAACCCGTCCGCCGGCGACCGCACCGGCTGCCGGCCCGACCGCCTGTTCCGCCGCCGGTACCGCACTCTGCGCGCCCGCCGGCCCGGCCAGAAACAGCACGATCCAGACGATGCCCCCGATCGCCCCGAAGATCCGCTGCAAAAAGCCCATCTGACTTAAACGAGTTGGCCAGCGCACTGTTCCCGTCGGCCGGACCCGAGGAATGCTCCCGGCACCGATCGCTGGTCCAGCCCCCCAGACCCTGGGTTCTAACCCTGGTTGTTTATGAGTTCATGTCCTGGTCACGCATCGCCGGGCAGCAACCCCTCCCGCGTTCCGACCCTTGCATCCCGGCAGGCCGCCTCCAAAAGCGGGGTGGCGTTCGGAAGCCCGGGAGACGCACATGTTCGATGTATTGGAAGCCGGGTTCTGGGGGCTGGTCGGCGGCTCGGCCCTCCTGCTCGGCGCTGCCATCGGCTATTTCGGCCGGCTTCCCCAGCGGCTGATCGCGGGCATCATGGCGGCAGGCTCGGGCGTGCTGATTTCCGCCGTCGCATTCGATCTGATGGACGAAGCCTATCGCCAGGGCGGGTTCGACTCGACCGCACTCGGCTTCCTCGGCGGCGCTGCGGTCTATACCTTTGCCAACATCCTCATTTCCCGGCGTGGCGCCAGGCACCGCAAGCGGTCCGGCTCCAACCCGCACGAGTCGCAGGCCGGCGGGGACAGCGGTCTCGCGATCGCCGCAGGCGCCCTGCTCGACGGCATCCCCGAATCGATCGTGATCGGTGTGAGCCTGCTGGCCGGCGGCGCGGTCAGCATGGTCACCGTCGCCGCCGTCTTCCTTTCCAACGTGCCCGAGGGCCTTTCCAGCGCAGCCGGCATGAAGCGCGCCGGGCGCGGTCCGGGCTACATCTTCGGCGTCTGGGGCGCCATCGCCCTGTCGTCGGGCATCGCTGCAGCGCTCGGCAACCTCTGGCTCCGCGACGCCGACCCGGAGCTGATCGCCGCCGTCACGGCGGTCGCCGCCGGCGCAATCCTAGCCATGCTTGTCGATACCATGATCCCCGAAGCCACCGAGGCCACCCACGAATATTCCGGCCTCATCGCCGTCACCGGCTTCCTGGCCGCCTTCATCCTGACCAAGTCGAACGGCTAGAGCGGGTTCGGAGCCCGCCGCCCCTTTCCATCCAGCCGCCCCTGCCCATCCAGCCGCCGCCCCGCCGCCACCGCCAGATACAACAGCGGGACCGCCAGCAGCCAGATCACTGCCTTCGCCGCCAGCTGCCCGCCGATCACCGGCAGCAGCGGGAACACGCCCAGGAACGCGATCGTCACGAAGATCAGCGTGTCCACGGTCTGCGCCACCAGCGCCGCCACGCTGGCCCGCAGCCACAGCATATGCCCGCCTCTCCGCCCCCGCATCCAGGTGAAGATCGTCACGTCCAGGCTCTGCGAAATGCCATAGGCAACCATGCCCGCCAGAATCAGCCGCGTGGACGATCCGAACACCGCCTCCGCCGTCGCCTGTCCGGTCCAGCCCTCCGCCCCGGGCAGCGCGATCACCAGCTGCATCAGACCCAGCGAAATCAGCAGCGGCACGAACCCCATGAACACCATGCGCTGCGCCACCGGCCGGCCGTGCAGCTCGGCCGTCGCGTTGGTCACCACGATCGCCAGCAGAAACCCGAACACTCCGCCCGGCACCGCCAGCGGCGCCAGCCCGGGCAGGTCCAGCCGGATCAGCTTGAACCCCAGCACGCCGGCCACCACCAGCAGCCCGCCATACAGCACGGCATATTGCTGCAGCGACCGCGCCGGCGCGCCCCCCGTCTCCGCAGCCCGGGTCGGGCTCGTCCCATCGTCCATCAATCCACCTGCTTCATGAAATCCTTGAGCCACACGAAGCGCCAGATCAGCGCCCCGCCAGACACCAGGCTCGCCAGGATCACCGCCCAGATGATCCCGTCCAGGCCATGGCCCTGCCGCACCCCAAGCCACCAGGCCAGCGGCAGCATCAGGAGGATGTAGCTGATGAAATGCATGCCGGTCGGCCACCAGATATCGCCCCGCGCCCTCAGGCACTGCGCGCTCACCACCTGCGCCCCGTCCGCCACGAAGAACAGGCAGGAAAGCAGCAGCGCACTCCCTGTCATCGCCAGCAGCACCGGGTCGGCGGTATAGGCCCGCGCCAGAAGATCCGTATCGAAGAACACCAGCACCGACAGCACCGCGAGCGCCGCCGTGGAAAGGATCATGCCCATGCGGTACGCCCGCTTCACGCCGGGCAGATATTGCGCCCCGACCGATCGCGACACCAGCACCGCAGACGCCGCCGCGATCCCCAGCGGCACCATGAACACCGCCGCCAGCACGTTCATCACGATCGCCCAGGCCGCCACCACCAGCACGCCGAGCTGCCCGGCGATGAAGTTGATGCCCGAAAAACTCCCCGCCTCGATCGCAAAGCTCACGCCCGAGGCATAGCCGATCCGCCGCTGCTCGGCTTCCGCCTCCGGCTCGCGCGGCGCCGGCCGGAACACCCCCATGTCCCGCGCCTCGGCCCAGCGCCAGACATAGGCGGCCAGCATCGCCAGCAGCGCAACCCGCGCCACCAGCGTCACCCACGCCGCCGCTTCGGCCCCCGCCACCGGAAACGGCGACGTCCCCGGCACGATCCACAGGGCCAGCCCCAGATTCACCCCGTTCGCCGCCCACATCGCCACCATCGGCACCTGCGGCCGCCCCTGTCCCTCCAGCCAGAACCACAGCGAATCGGCCAGCAGATAGGGCGTCAGGCTCAGCGAGAACACGATCAGCACCGGCACCGCGCCTTCCGCCAGCGACGGCTCCAGCCCCATGTTGCGCAGGAACGGCGGCCCCAGCAGTACCAGCACCGCGGTAGAGACCACCCCGATCTTCAGCGCATAGGAAAGCCCGCGCCTTAGAACCGCCCCGGTCCGTTCCGGATGCCCGGCCCCGATATGCCGCGCCGTCAGCACCTGCACCCCGATCAACAGCCCGATCCCGGCCACCAGCACCGTCACCGTCGGCGCCCAGCCCAGGGCGTGATAGCCAAGTTCCACCGCCGAATAATGCCCCACGACGATCGCATCGGTGATTCCCATTGCCATGATGCCCAGCCGCGACAGCACATTGGGGCCGGCCAGGCGCAGCAGCTCGCCATAGCTCCCGTCGGGCGCCCCGGTTCCGGCTTTCAAGATCGCATCCATCCCGGGCCCATAGCCGCTGATTGACCCAGCAGGAACCCGGCCCTAGCAGGAGCGCACACCCTTATCTGAAAGGCCAGAATGTCGAGCGCGAACGTCTCCGCCGAGCAGCTGAAGCTGTTCATCGAACGCATCGAAACCCTGGAGGAAGAGAAGCGTGGCCTCTCGGACGACCTGAAGGGCGTCTATGCCGAAGCGAAGTCGAACGGCTATGACGTGAAGACGATGCGCGCCATCGTCCGCCTGCGCCGGATGGACAGCAACGCCCGCGCCGAAATGGAAGCCCTGCTCGATACCTACAAGTCGGCACTCGGAATCCAGGGCTGATCCCCATCTTTGGGGGGCTCACATCCGGCACCGGAACAGCTAGGAAGAGGCCATGCAAACCCAGTTCAGCCTGAACGGCGCCCCGCACGCCGCCGACGCCCCGCCCGAAACGCTGCTCAGCGAATATCTGCGCGATCATCTGGGCCTCACCGGCACCCACATCGGTTGCGAGACCAGCCAGTGCGGCGCCTGCAACGTCCTCGTCGACGGCGACAGCGCCAAGGCCTGCACCCTGCTGGTCGCAACGCTGGACGGCGCCGCGGTGACCACCATCGAGGGCCTCGGCACGCCCGAAGCCCTCCACCCGATGCAGGCCGCCTTCAAGACCTCCCACGCGCTGCAGTGCGGCTTCTGCACCCCCGGCATGGTGATCGCCGGAATCGCGATCGCCCGCCGCCACGGCCCGCAGGTCTCCACCGAAACCATCCGCCACGAGCTCGAAGGCAACCTCTGCCGCTGCACCGGCTACCAGAACATCGTCGAAGCGATCGGCAACGGCGCCAAGGCGATGCAGGGGGAACCGGTGGGTGCGCCCGCGCCCGCACAGAAAGAGACGGCATGACCCCGTTCGATCTGAAACGCCCGCTGAGCCTCGCCGACGCGCGTTCCGCCTTCGCCGGCGACGCCGCCTGGCTGGCCGGCGGCCATACGCTGATCCCGGCGATGAAATCCCGCCTTCGTGTCGTCGAGACGCTGGTCGATCTCGCCCTCATCCCCGGCCTCGATACCATCGCGGTCGAAGGCGACCACCTCGTGATCGGCGCGATGGCGACCCACGCCGCGGTTGCCGCCTCGCCTGTCGTGCAGCAGGCCATCCCCGGGCTCGCCGGTCTCGCGCTGCTGATCGGCGATCCGCAGGTGCGCAACCGCGGAACGCTGGGCGGCTCGGTCGCGAACAACGATCCCGCCGCTGACTATCCGGCCGCCCTTCTGGCGCTCGACGCCACCATCGAAACCAGCCACGGCAGCCACGCGGCCGACGATTTCTTCCAGGGCATGTTCGCAACCGCGCTCGCCGACGACGAGCTGATCACCGCGGTCCGGTTCCGAATCCCGCTTGCCAGCGCCTACGCCAAGCACCGCCACCCGGCGAGCCGCTACGCGCTGGCCGGCGTCTATGTCGCGAAGTTCGCGGACGGCGTCCGCGTCGCGGTAACGGGCGCAACGACTGCGGTCACGCGCTGGCCCGAGGCCGAGGCAGCGATCTCGGTGGGCATCTCGCTCGACGGGCTGGCCCTCACGTCCAGCGACCTCGCCTCCGATATCCACGCCGGTTCCGGGTTCCGCGCCCATCTGGCCGGCGTGATGCTGCGCCAGGCCGCCGGGGCGGTCGCCTGAGCCTCAGGCATAGGCGATCCACCGCCCCAGGATCAGCACCGTCAGCCAGGCGATGATCGAGCCCAGCGCCATCGCCCGCGTGACAGAAGGCGACCGCCGCGCCGCCCCCAGCTGAAAGGCAGCCGCGTTCAGAAGCGCCGCCGCCACCACCAGCAGCTTCCAGCGAAACACCGAACTTCCCGCCAGCGCCTCGGCATCGGCCGCGAACATCAGCAACCCCGACGGCAGCATCAGGGCCAGCCCCGCGATCGCCGCCCGGCGCCCGGCGCGCAGCAGCGGCGCCAACCGCCCCAGTCCGGCCCCCAGTCCGGCGTGCAGTCCGGCCCTCAGCTCCGGGCGGCCCGCGCAGAGCACCGCCACATCCATCGCCCAGGCGCTCCCCACCAGCAGCACCAGTCCGATCAGATGCACCACATTGGCAACCGGATAAGCCAGCGGATCGCCAGCCGCCCATGCCCCGAACCCGGACGCCCCGAAAAACGCCGCAGCGCGCGTCAGCAACTAGCGCAGCTCGACCGTCTTGCCGTCCACGATCACTCGCTCCACCCGCATTTCCTTCGTGCCGTCGCTGCGCGGATATCCGATCAGCGTCACGGTCTGGCCGTCCTTCACCATCGCTTGCGTCAGCCCGCGCGCTTCCATCCGAGACACCGGCGCCAGCACCACGTCCCACTCGGCCTTCTGCCACATCACCTTGGCCGTGCCGTGCGGATTGCCCCAGGTCACCGCCGTCAGCGGCGCCTTCACCGTCAGCACCTTGCCCGCATCGTAGCTCGACCAGCCATGATGCGCGCTCACCGCAAACATCGGGAGCATCGCCAGAACGGCTGCCGCCAGCGCCTTCTTCATCGTCTTTCTCCTCCGCCAGGCCCCCGGGGCCCCGTCCGCCCCGCTCTTTTCAAGCCGCCCGCGCCCGATTAAGGCGCATGTCATGGCAGGACATTCCAAATTCAAGAACATCATGTACCGCAAGGGCGCCCAGGATGCGAAGCGCTCGCGGCTGTTCTCCAAGCTGGCGCGCGAAATCACGACCGCCGCCAAGATCGGCAACGCCGATCCTGACTTCAACCCGCGCCTGCGCGCCGTCATCGCCACGGCCAAGGCGGCCTCCATGCCGAAGGACAATATCGAGCGCGCCCTGAAGAAGGCCGAGGCCGGCGATGTCGAGGCCTATGAGGAAATCCGCTACGAAGGGTTCGGCCCCGGCGGCGTCGCCATCATCGTCGAGGCCCTCACCGACAATCGCAATCGCACCGCCACCGACGTGCGCACCGCCTTCTCCAAGAACGGCGGCAATGTCGGCTCGTCAGGCAGCGTCGCCCACGGCTTCGACCGGCTCGGCCTGATCAGCTACCCCGCCGCCGCCGGCACCCCGGACAAGCTGTTCGAAGCCGCGCTCGACGCCGGCGCCGAGGACGTGGAAAGCTCGGACGACAGCCACGAGATCTGGACCGCGCCCGACATGCTGCACGAAGTCGCCAAGTCACTGGAGCCTGTGCTCGGCCAGCCCGAAGGCGCCCGGCTCGCCTGGCGCGCAAAGGAATCGATCGACGTCGGCGCCGACCTCGCCGCCCAGCTGCTGAAGATGATCGACGCCCTCGAAGACTCGGACGACGTCCAGTCCGTCTGGGGCAATTACGCAGTAGCAGACGAAGTCCTGGCAAACCTCTAGAACTCCCCTCTCCTCCAGGGGAGGTAGCGGGGGCAAAGCGGGGACGAGCAACGGGGTGAAGACCGAGCCATGAGACAAAAGCCAATGCCAACCGACCCCCACAAATGCTGATCCTCGGCCTTGATCCCGGCCTCGCCCGCACCGGCTGGGGTCTGATCGCGGCCGAAGGCAACCGCCTCTCCCACATCGCCCACGGCGCCATCGCCACCCGCCCCGCAGACCCGCTCGCCGTGCGGCTGAAGGCCCTCCACGAAGGCCTCTGCGCCCTCCTCGCCGCCCACGGCCCGCACGAAGCCGCGGTCGAGGAAGTGTTCGTCAACAAGAACCCCCAGTCCACGCTGAAGCTCGGCCAGGCGCGCGGCGTGGTGCTGCTCGCCGTCGCCCACCTCCCTGTCGCCGAACATGCGACGCGCCTGGTGAAAAAGGCGGTCGTCGGCACCGGCGCCGCCGAAAAAGGCCAGGTCATGGCGATGGTGGCCCGCCTCCTCCCCGGCTGCGGCCCGATGGGCGAAGACGAAGCCGACGCCCTCGCGGTCGCAATCGCCCACGCCCACCTCAAGCCCTCCCCTCCCGTTCAGCCGGAGGCTGACCTGCGGTTCCAGGGGAGGGGCCGGGGGTGGGGCCGAACCGCCGAGATACGCCCGACATGATCGCCAGCCTCACCGGCCAGATCCAGTCGGTCGGCACCGACCATGTCGTAATAGATGTGAACGGCGTCGGCTATCACGTCCAGGTCTCGCCCCGCACCGCAGACCGGCTCCGGCCCAGGCCCGTCACCAGCATCGATCTCGCCGCCATCCCGGAAGACAGCCGCACCTTCCTCCACATCGAAACCCAGGTCCGCGAAGACGCGATCACGCTGAACGGCTTCCTCACCCTCCAGGAACGCGACTGGTTCCGCCGCTTCACCGCCATCCAGGGCGTCGGCGCCAAGGTCGCCTTCTCGATCCTCGGCACCATCCCGCCGGACGAACTCTCCCGCGCCATCACGCTGGAAGACAAGGCCATGATCGCCCGGGCCAATGGCGTCGGCCCCCGCCTCGCCGCCCGGATCGTCACCGAACTCCGCGGCAAGGACCTGCCCGGCCCCGGGAGCGACCTGGCCGCAACAGATCTGGCGGCCGCTGCCGCAATCCGCACCGCAGCACCGTCCACCCCCGCCGCGGACGCCGTCTCCGCCCTCGAAAATCTCGGCTTTCGCCCCCCCGAAGCCCTGCGGGCCGTCGCCGAAGCCCAGCGCGACTGGTCCGAGCAAGGCAGCGGCGCCGACCTGCCGGTCGCCACCCTCATCCGGGAAGCCCTGAAGCGCGCGTCTCGCTAGAGCGGTTTCCGCTAGGCGCCCCAGGCCTCGGCATACAGCCGCATCAGATTGCCCCCGAGCAGCTTTTCCAGCCGGCTTTGCGACGCCCCGCGCGCCGCAAGATCGTCCGCCAGCCGCGCGAACCGGTCCAGGCTGTTATAATCCCGCACGATCGTCAGCACGTCCGGCCCTTCGCCGGGCGCCGCCACCCCGGCCGCCGAACGATAGGCATAGGCCTCTCGCTGCCGTTTCAGGGTCGCCTCGTCGATCGGCATCGGCAACTGGTCGCCGTCCGTCCCGATCGATACATGATCCTCCCCCGCCACCTTCCACGCATGTTCGATATGCGCGATCAGGTCGGCGCCGGTCGGCTGCGATCCCTTCGCCAGGAACGGCATGAAATAGATTCCCACCACCCCGCCCTTGTCGGCGCAGGCCTTCATCTCGGTGTCGAACACATTGCGCGGATGGTCGAACAGGTCCCGGCAGCCGGTGTGGTTGATCCCCATCGGTCGGGTTGCCGCCGCGATCGCCTCGGCAATCGTGCGGCGGCCGCCATGGCTCAGGTCCAGCAGCAGCTTCTCCGCCTCGATCCGCTCGATCGTCGCCCGGCCCAGCTTCGACAGCCCGGCATCGGCCGGTTCCAGCGCGCCGTCGCCCGACAGGTTCCTGAGATTGTAGGTCAGCTGCACGATCCGGAACCCACGCCGCTTCAACTCCGCCAGCCGGTCCAGATCGGTGCCCACCATGCTGGTGTCCTGCGTGCCATAGATGATGCCGAACCGGCCTGTCGCCTTCGCGGCGGAAATGTCCGCCGCCCGCTTCACCTGCACCAGGAAATCCGGATTGGCGGCAATCGCAGCGTCATAGCTTGCGGTCACGTCCATCGTCTCGCGCCAGATATCGGGGCCGTTGCCCACCCGGCTGACGGTGGCGTTGATTGCTGTCGTGCCGGTCGCGCGAAGCTCCGCCTTCACCCGGTCCGATAGCCGCGCCTGTTCTTCGGGCGCATAGGGGTCCCCCAGCAGGGAAAGCCCGTCGATCACGATTGCGCCTTTGAACCAGTCCGGCCCCGCAGCGCTTGCAGCACGCGGCATTGCGACGAGCGCCACCGTGGATTGCAGCATCGTCCGGCGTGTCAGCATGGAACTCCCCTTTTGCTGTTTCCCCGGTATCGCATCGCCGCTGGCGCCGGGCTAGAGGGACTTCGATGACCGAAGACGATCGCCTGCTGAACGCCCGGCCCCGCCCCGAAGACGCCGACGCCGCGCTCCGCCCGCGCAGCCTTGCCGAGTTCGTCGGCCAGCAGGCCGCGCGCGAAAATCTGCGCGTCTTCATCGATGCCGCGCGGGGGCGCGGCGATCCGCTCGATCATGTCCTCCTCGCCGGCCCGCCCGGCCTCGGCAAGACCACGCTCGCCGGAATCGTCGCCCGCGAGCTCGGCGTGGGTTTTCGCGCCACCTCGGGCCCGGTCATCGCCAAGGCCGGCGATCTCGCCGCCCTTCTCACCAACCTCGAACCCAACGACGTGCTCTTCATCGATGAAATCCACCGCCTGTCGCCGATGGTCGAGGACATCCTCTACCCCGCCATGGAAGACCGGGCGCTGGACCTGATGATCGGCGAAGGCCCCTCCGCCCGCTCGGTCCGGATCGATCTGCCCCCCTTCACCCTCGTCGGCGCCACCACCCGCGCCGGCCTCGTCACCCAGCCGCTGCGCGACCGCTTCGGAATCCCCATCCGCCTCATTTTCTATACCGAGGCCGAGCTCCACCAGGTCGTCACCCGCGCCGCCCGCCTGCTGGACCTCCCCCTCACCGAAGACGGCGCCCGCGAAATCGCCCGCCGCGCCCGGGGCACCCCCCGGATCGCCGGACGCCTGCTCCGCCGAGTCCGCGACTTCGCCGCCGGTAGTGGGGAGCCGGTGGACGCCCACTTCGCCGACCAGTCGCTGGCCCGCCTCGAAGTCGACAAGCTCGGCCTCGATGCGCAAGACCGCCGCTACCTCTGGATGATCGCCGACCTCTACAAAGGCGGCCCGGTCGGCATCGAAACCCTGGCCGCCGGGTTGTCGGAAGCCCGCGATACGCTGGAGGATGTGGTCGAACCCTATCTCATACAAACCGGCCTAG
>JANPJJ010000107.1:0-15781 GCA_031425455.1 Sandaracinobacter sp.
GCCTCGCCGGCGATCCGCGCCGTGATCAGGCTGCCCGACCCGGGCGCTGCCTCGATCACGACAACGCCGCGCGCGATGCCCGCGATCAGCCGGTTGCGGCGTGGAAAATGCCGCGCCTGCGGCTCGGTGCCGGGCGGCAACTCCGACACCAGCAACCCGCCCGCGCCGATATCGGCCTGCAATGCCGCATGTTCGGGCGGATAGGTCACGTCCACGCCCCCGGCCACACAGGCGATGGTCCCGGTTTCCAGCGCGCCCAGGTGCGCGGCCGCATCCACCCCGCGCGCCAGGCCCGACGCGATCCCCCAGCCCGCCGCCCCCAATCCGGCCGCCATTTCCCGCGCCAGCCCGCGCCCTGCGGCACTGGCGTTGCGGGCGCCTACGATCGCCACCACAGGTCGCGCCGCCAACGCCAGGTCGCCCTTCACGATCAACAGCGGCGGGGGATCGCTAAGTTCGGCCAGCAGCGGCGGATAGTCGGGCTCGCCCAGGAACAGGTGGCGCGCGCCCAGCGCGTCGGCCCGCTCCGTTTCGGCCCTCGGCAAGCCCGCGTCGGCCAGCGGCTTGCCCATGCCCAGCAGCGCTTCCTCCGCTGCGGCGCCGCTGCCGAAGCGACGGATCAGCTGGCCGAAGCTCACCGGGCCAATCCCGTCGGTCCGCACCAGCCGCAGCCGCGCCAGCCGCTCCGTTTCGCCGAACCCGCTCACCCCCGCGCTCAAGCCTTCCGGCCGATCCGCGGCTCCGTGCCGGCCCTCAGCCGCGCGATATTGTCCCGGTGGGTCCAAAGCACCCATAGCGCCAGCCCCAGCAGTACCAGCGCGCCGGCCTGCCAGCCCTGCGCAAGCAACACCGCCGCCGCCGCGAACCCGCCCGCCATGCCGCCCGCCGAGGATCTGCGCGACAGCAAGGCGACCCCCGCCCAGGCCGCCGCAAAGGCAAGTCCAGCCAGCGGTTCCAGCGCCAGCGACACGCCAAGCAGCGTCGCAACGCCCTTGCCGCCGCGAAACTTCAGCCACAACGGATGCACATGCCCGGCGAACGCGCCGGCCCCGGCAGCCAGCATTGCCGCCTCGCCGCCGTAGCGCCCCGCCAGCCACACCGCGAGCGCGCCTTTCCCCGCATCCAGCAGCAGCGTCGCCGCCGCCACGCCCTTCTTGCCGGTGCGCAGCACATTGGTCGCGCCGATATTGCCCGAGCCGATCGTGCGAATATCGCCGCCGCCGCTCGCCGCCGTCAGCAGCAGGCCGAACGGGATCGAGCCCAGCAGATAACCGATGGCGCCCCACTGAAGGGCGAGCCACAGAAGCATGTCCGTCATACGCGCGAGGCTAAGGCTCTCGGCGGCGCCGTCAACAGCGGATCACTTCATCCTGAACGCGGTCACCACATCATTGCGGGTCTTACACTCGAAGCTCTTCCTGCTGGTCTTCACGCGGCCCTTCGAATCCCGCGCGACCAGATTGACCTGCGCCGTCACCTCGGCGCGGCCGTCGCTCTTCACATCCGTGTCCTTCACCTCGCGCATGGAGACATCGGCAAAGCCCGCAGCCGCCCCGCGCGCCTTGGCCTCGGCCATGCACACGGCCACCACCCGGTCGCGCGGGTCCTTGGGCAGCACCGGCGCCTGGGTGGCAACGGCGGGCACGGCAACGACGGGTGCGGCAACGACGGGGGCAGGGGCTGCAGCGGGCGCTACCGGCGTCGCGGCTGCGGCAGCCCGCTTTGCCTCGGCGTCGGCTGCTTTCTGCTGCGCCTCCAGCCGCTCCTCGGCGGCCCTGCGCTCCTCCTTCTCGGCCTTGGCGCGGGCATCCTCGCGGTCCTCGCGGAGCTGCTCGTCCTGCGCCTTCAGCCGCGCCTCGGCTTCCGACTGCTGAGCTTCCAGCTGGGACTTCGCGGCTTCCATCCCAGCCGGCGCAACCGCGTCGGTCGCCGGAGCGATGGGGGCCACCGCAGGGGGAACCTGTCCGACGGCGGCGGATGCCAGCAACAGGGCGGCGCCCGTCAGCAGGCGGGCGGTGGTCGGTATCGGCATGTCGGTCCCCTCATCGCGTCGGAACAGGTGCGATCCCCTGCCTGGCACGAAGCGGACGGGCACTTTGTCGGAATTTGCGCAATCGGCCGGGTCAACTGTCGCGAAGCTCCCGCGATACCTCCTCGACCGGCCGGTCGTCGGCGCTCAGCGCTTCCATATCCTGCTGCACGCCGCGCAGCAGCCGCGCGACCAGCTCGCGGTGCAGCAGCCCGCGCTCATGGGCCGCGTCACGGTCGGGCCGGAACGTCTCGATATCGGCCCGGGACACCACGCCGTTCGCATCCAGCAGCCGCTCCACCGTGTCCAGCCGCTCGCGCATCACCGCCACGTCGCTCGCCAGCGCCAGCACCATGCTCAGCAACCGGTCCGATTCCGGGGCGTCGAAATAGGCCGGGCGCTTTCCCTTCGCCTTGGCACCGGCCAGCAGGATCGGATCGACACTCATTCCGCCGCCACCCGCGCGTTGGCGACATCCGGTTTCCACGCCCCATAGGCATCCCACACCGCCGCCCGGCCGAAATCCTCCTGCGCGCCCCCCGCGGCCGGCGGAAAGATATCCCGGTCTACCTCGGCCGCGACCTTGATGCTGAACTGCCCGGCGCGGGGCAGCCCGGCCGATTCCAGGATCGCCGGGATATCCAGCGCATGCATCGCCGACCAGAAGGGCTCGTTGTTGTTGAACGCGTCCCAGTCGCGCATGAACTGCTCGAACAGCGGCATCGCATCGGAATAGCTCGGCTGCTCCAGGTGCAGCATCAGCCCGCCGGGTGCCAGCACTCGCGCCCCTTCCGCAATCACCCTCGGCAGCGCCCTCCCCGAAAGCTCGTGCAGGAACATCGTGGTCTGCACCCAGTCGAAATGGCCGTCGGGAAACCGCGACAGGTCCTCGCCACTCATCTGCACGAAGCGGATATTGCCCGCCCCCAGGCTCTGCGCTCGGGCGTGGCCATAGCGAAGCGACGCCGCCGCGGTGTCGATCGCCCACAGCTCGGCGTCGGGGAAACCCAGCGCCAGCGGAACCGCATTGTGGCCGATGGTGGCGCCGATATCCAGGATGCGGCGCGGCGCCCAGCCCGGCCGGTTCTCGCGCACCCACTTCACCAGCGCCTGGCCGCCGCCGTCGGTCAGCCCGCCCAGCGCGCCGCCGGTCGTCGCGAAGATACCGCTGTCATAGTTGGCGCCGGCCAGCACGTCGCCCGGAACCGCCTCGCCGTGATAGCTTCCCGGCATGCAGTGGATGTCGACCGCCGCCTGATAGCGCGGCACCGCCACCATCGGGTCCAGCTCCAGCGTTGCCTTCCCCGCGTTCAACGCCGCCGCCTTCGCGCTCAAGGCCTCCAGCTGGCGCAGCACCATCGCGCGGCCCGCCTGCTGGCGCATCTCCATCGAGTTGCGCTTCAACGCGCTCCAGAAGCGGTGATAGGGGTCGCGGTTCATGGCATGGCGGATCTCGAACCGATCCTTCGGCGCCCGCCCCTCGGCCTTCTCGAACGCCGGCAGCGCCCGGCTTTCGTACGCCGCGCGGTTCCCGGCCCCCAGCACGCCCGCCACATGGCGGTTCAGATTGGCGAGAAAGTTGAACCGCGCCGCCTCGTCGTGCGCGACCTCGGGGAACACGCTGTGGCGCTTCACTTCGCGGTAGTCCGGGGGAATGTCGTCGCGTCTGGTCATTCTCGGAGTATAGCCCTTCTGCGTCGCTAGATCAGCCCCCGGGCCTTGCGCTCGGCGATCACTGCCTCCAGCGTCGCCTGCTGCTCGCCCTTCACCGGCGCGCGGCCCAGCGCGGTGTCGGCCGGCCAGACCGACCCGGCATAGGTTTCGCAGAACAGCTCCAGCCGCTGCCGGCCGAGCGTGTTCGACATGCCGGGCTTGGCCCGCGCCCGGCGGACGGCGCCGATGTCGATTTCGGCCGCGGCATTGGCGTTCTCGCCAGAAAGCGCTTCGGCCAGCACCAGGCCGCGCCAGTCGACGATCGCGGAATTGCCATCGGCGCCGTCGCCCGCCAGCCCCCCGCCCTCGATCCCTGCGGTGTTGGCGGACACGACATAGGCGATGCTCTCGAACGCCCGGGCCCGGCGCGCGACCTGCTTGGGCGAGGCCAGCAACCCGCCCGCCTCGGATGACGAATGCAGCAGCAGCTCCGCCCCCTTCAGCGCAACCGCCCGGGCGATCTCGGGATAAAGGATTTCCTCGCTGGCAATGCAGGCCAGCCGGCCGATGGCCGTGTCGACGACCGGGAAGACTTCGTCGGCGCCATAGTGGCGGCGATACTCGGTCCAGACGTCGTGCGGGGTTGGCGTGTAGAGCGAGTACAGCCGGCGGTACCGCAGGATCGTGTCTCCGTCCGGATCGACCACGAAGCTGGTCTGGAAATAGAGCTCCGGGAAATGCGCGTCGGTCTCATAGGCGTTGCCGGCGAGGAACAGGCCGTGGCGGCGGGCAACGGCGCCGATCGCGGCATATTCCGGGCCGCCCGGGTCCCAGGCGGCGCGAGCGCGAAAATCGGGCACACGGCCGGTCTCGAACCCCGAGAACAGATATTCGGGCAGCACGACCAGCTTCAGCGGCTGGCCGTTGAACTTCTCCAGAAAGCCCCTCACCCCGCCCAGTTCGCGGTCCAGCCGGCCGATCCCCGCCAACATGCCGGCGCGCGCAGCCGCAACATCGGCGACGGATTCGACGCTCCAGGCGCGCATCTGCAGCGCGGCGGCGAGATAGGGTTCCGGGGGCTCCGTCATGCCGCGCCCGGCACGGCGTCCGGTTCGGCGACCGTCAGCACCGGATAGCGCCCCAGCAGCAGCAGCAGCGCACCCCCGAAGGCGAACAGCCCCATCGCTACCGTCAGGATCGGATCATAGGTGCCGGTGCGGTCGCGAACCAGGCCCCAGATCGCCGGCGACAAGGCCGAGAACAGCCCGAACGGCAGATATAGGAGGCCATAGATCCGGCCGAACTGGAGCATTCCGAAATACCGCCCCGCCAGGAACGCGATGAGGTCGCTTTCGGCGCCGGCCGCGAATCCCAGCATGAAACCTGCGAGCATCAGCGGGCCGAGCGCGGTGTCGGTGCCCATCAGCATCCAGCAGGCGATCGCCGGCATCAGCAGCACCGGGAAGGCGACCGCCGGCGCCCAGAACCTGTCCAAGAGCAGGCCCATGATGATCCGCCCGCTCATGATGCCGAGCGCCACGATGCTCATGATATTGGCGGCATCGGCGAGCCCGACGCCATGCTGCGCCACGATCTGCACCATATTGATGTGCGCCCCGCCATAGGCAAAGGCGATGGTCCCGATCGACAGCCACAGGATCCAGAATCGCCGGTCGCGAAGCGCCTGTTTCGCCGTGACACCCACCACGCGCCCGTCGCTGTCGGTAAGGCCGTCGGGCTTCTCGTGGGGGGCAGGCTCGCGCAGGAACCGCGCCGCCAGCGGCAGTGCGATCAGGAGCGGCAGCAGCGCGACGATCGGGAACACCTCGCGCCAGCCCAGCCCCTCCACCACGCGCCGGGCGATCTGCGGCACCAGGAACCCGGCGAGCGACGTTCCCAGCAGCATGATGCCCAGCGCCAGCCCCCGGTTCTTCACGAACCACAGGTTGACCGCGCGCGAGAACACCACGGGCGTCGAGCCGATCCCGACAAGCCCCAACAGCGCCCACATGCCCCACCAGGCCCAGAGCTGCCCCGGCACGAAGGCGAAGGCCGCGAACACGGCGGAAAAGGCCGCAAGCGACCACATCGCCACCGGCCGCACGCCATGCTTGTCCGCCATGCCGCCCAGCACCGGCGCCAGGAATGAGGCGAACAGGCCGAAGATAGTGAGGCCCAGCACGATCTCGAACCGGCCCCAGCCGAACTCCTCGTTCAACGGCCCGATCAGGATCGGCAGCACGTTGTAGGGCAGAGGCGAGGCCCCGCAGGCGACGCCCGCAACGCAGGCGGCCAGCACGCTTTTCCCGGCGGTGAACTCGCTCCGACCCTCGGTTCCGGCCTTCACAAGCTCAGAACTTCCGCCGGGCGCGCAGCATCCAGGTGCGAGGCGGGCTGAGATAGGTGTAGTTCACCAGGCTGGACTGGGCGTAGGCCTTGTCGAAGCAGTTTTCGCACTCTAGGCTCAGCAGCCAGTTCTCGTCGTCGGTGCGAAGCGCCAGCGCGGCGTTCACCAGCCAATGCGCCGCAGTGGCCGATCCCGTCACGAAGTCGCCGCCGAACGGGTTGGTCGGGAACACCGTCCCGCCCGACGCGACGGAGCCGCTGTAGATCGTGGCATTGGCCGTCCCGGTCTCCAGCGAGGTGCGGTGAACCACGTTGAGCGATGGCGCGAGGATGATCCCGGCCGAAGGGATCGCCCAATCGTAACTTCCCCCGAAGGCAAAGGTAAAATCGGGGGTGCGCACCGGAGTCGCGATATCGCCCGTCGCGGTCACGATCCCGGCCGCGCAATCGGCTGCATTGGCAGCGCCGCTCGCCAGCGGCACCCGCCCTGCGGCCAGCTGGGCGCGACAGTCGATCTGCTGCTGGCGCACCGCCTTGATGCCATATTCATTGGGCAGCAGCGTGTCGGGCACCTTATACTTGTCGTCCTGCCACCCGGCGTTGAAGTACAGGCTCAGCCCCTCGATCGGCTGCGCCGTGACTTCCAGCTCCAGCCCCTTGTTCTGGTAATCGGCGAAGTTCTGCGTGATGAAGGTCACCCCCCCGCTCACCGGGTTCACGAAGGCGGACGGCGTCTGCAGCGCCTTGGTATCGAGGTAGAAGCCGGTCAGGTTCACCCGCAGCCGGTTGTCGAACCATTCGGTCTTGGCGCCGACCTCGTAGGACCAGACGATCTCGGGATCGAACGGCAGCAGCGTGCGCCGGTCGGTGCCGCGCGCGTTCCACCCGCCTGACTTGAAGCCCCGCGTGGCGCTGGCGAACAACAGCACATCGTCGTTGGGCTTGAAGTTCGCGGCAAAGCGCGGAGTCCACAGCTTGGTGCGCTGCTCCAGCGGGACCACAGCGCCGTTCGAGGCCACGATATTGTCATTGAGGCAGCTGAACGGCACCGGGTTGGCGAAGCAGGCGGCGCGGTTGTCCCGGATCGAGAAAGTCTTCTCCTCGTCGGTGTAGCGGATGCCGGCCGTTGCCGTGAAGCGCTCGGTGAAGTTCGCGTCGACCTGAAGATATCCCGCCTTGGCCGTTGTCTTGTTATTGAGGATGCGGTCCGCCAGCAGCCCGGCGAACCCGCCCGGCCCCGGCCCGACAGAGAAGATGTCGGCGAAGTCGGTGCGGTTGGTCTCGTCATAGAAATAGGCGCCGGCGACATAGTCGATCAGCCCCTCGCCGAAACTGCCGGTCAGTTTGATTTCCTGCGTGAACTGCTGGTGCGCCCCGTCGTTGGTGATCGCGAAGCCGCCCCTCGTATACCCCTGCACCGGCGGGTTGGGCACCGCGATGTTGGGAAGCCCGCGCCCGTCGGCGAAATCCAGCGCGAAGCGCTGCGTCATGTCGACGATCCCGGTGATCAGGTTCAGCGTATGGTTGTCGCCGGCCCATTCGATGTTGGACGTGAACAACGTGGTCGCCACCTCGTTGCCCAGTCCGAAATTGGCCTTGCGCCCGCTGACGGGCGAAGGCGCGAACGTCGCCAGGCTGATCGTCCCGTCGAAAACCTGGCGACCCGCCAGCGCCCGCCGGGTCGGCAGCCCGGTCGTCACGAATCGCCCGCTGCAATTGGCGGGATCGCGCGGGTCGCAATCGAAGTTCAGCAGATTCTCGCCGTTCGATTCCATATAGGCCAGCGAGCCGTTCCAACTCAGCCGCTCCACCGGCTTCAGCTGGATGCCCAGCCGGATTCCGGCCATGTCACTGTCGTTGGTGCGCTCGCCGGTCGTGGTGTTCCGGGCATAGCCGCGATCGTCCTGGATATAGCCCGACAGCTTGAACTGCAGCATCTCGCTCATCGGCAGATCCACCGATCCACGCACCATCCAGCGATCATAGCTGCCATAGCCCGCCTCGACGAAGCCGCCGAACTCGGTGCCAGGGCGCTTCATGATGACGGCAACCGCGCCCCCGGTGGTGTTGCGACCGAACAGCGTGCCCTGCGGCCCGCGCAGCACTTCCACCCGCTCCACATCGAAGAAGCTGAAATTATTGCCGTTCTGCCGCGACAGATAAATGTCGTCGACATAGGTGCCGACCGGCGGATCGAAGGTGGCGATCGTCTCGGTGTTGCCCAGGCCGCGGATATAATAGGCGTTGGCCGACCCGAGGCCGGTGTTGTTCGACCCGAACATGTTGGGCACATACTGGATGAGGCTCAGCGTGTTGGTGATGCCCTTCGTCTCCAGGCTCGCGGCCGAAAAGGCACTGACAGCGATCGGCACGTCTTGCACCGCTTCCTGCCGGCGCTGCGCCGTGACGATGATATCCTCGATGCCGCCGGAAGCCGCAGGCGCCTGCGCCATCTCCGGGGCCGCCTGCTGCGCCGTTTCCGGGGCCGCCTGCTGCGCCCACGCTCCACCCGACACCAACAACGCCACCGACCCAAGCAAGATTGCGCGCATGCCAGCCACTCCCTTTCATATGGTCGGCCCCCGGATCGGCAGCCGACGGATTCCCTGATGTGCCCGGCGAAGTTTGCCTTCGCTCCGGCCTGTCCCGCTCGTTTGTCCGGACAACTTGTGCCAAAGCCGCGCCACTGGCAATAGTGCGCGGGTGCAACACTCCCCGGGAAACGACAGACCGGGGCGCAAGGGGTCGATACCATGCCAGCCTATCTCGTCGTCACCGCCACTATCACCGACCCGTCCAAGATGGGCGGCTATCAAAAGGCGCTCACCGAGGCCGGCCTTTATGCCGCGCACGGCGGCCGCTATCTGGTGCGCGGGCGGCCCGCCGTCGAACTGGAGAACTGGGACGGTCGCGCCGTCGTGATCAGCGAATTTCCCGATCGCGCCTCGGCCGAGGCCTTCTGGACCAGCGATGCCTACCAGACCCGGATCAAGCCGCTGCGGGACGGCGCCGGCGCGTTCCACATCGCGATCTTCGACGGCGTCTGAAGGAGGCCCCGATGGAACTCCTCTACGCCACGCTGGTCTGGTTCCACATCCTGCTGTTTGTGTTCTGGCTCGGCGCCGACCTCGGCGTATTCCTGCTGGGGCAGCATTTCCGCAAGCGCGACATCTACTCCGTTCAAGAGCGCCTGACACTCTTGAAGCTCCTCGTCATCACCGACATGGGGCCACGCACCGCCTGGGCGCTGATGGTGCCCTCCTCGCTGCTGCTCCTGAAGCTCGGCGGCTGGTGGCCCGCCATCCCCGACTGGCTGGTGCTGGGCGGAGCCGCAATCGGGCTCTTCTGGCTCGGCCTGGTCTGGTTCGCGCATCTGAACGACCAGACGCCGCGCGCCGCGAAGGCCCGGGCCATCGAAGCCCCGCTGAAGTTCCTGATCATGGGCTTTTACCTGACGCTCGGGATGGTCTCGCTGTGGCGGGGCGATCCGCTGACCGGCTTCGTCGCCTGGAAAGCGCTGATGTTCGGGCTGATCTTTGCCGCGGCCATCATGATCGACCTCAGGTTCAAGCCTGTGGGCCCGCAACTGATGGCACTGATCCGCGACGGCTCGTCCGACGCCACCGAACTGCCGCTGCTGGCCACGATGAACCGGACCCGGCTCTGGGTGCAGACCACCTATGTGCTGCTGCTGGCGACGAGCTGGCTCGGGGTGTCGAAAGGCGCGTCGCTGCTGTGATCACTTGACAATTCTGACCATAATTTATAGTCAGATCGGGTGATCGGTACGCTGGAAGCCAAAACCCATTTTTCCGCTCTGCTTGACCGTGTCGAGCGAGGCGAGGAGATCGTAATTTCCCGCCACGGCAGGCCCGTGGCGAAGCTGGTTCCAGCGACCACCAACACGGCAGACGTGGTGGCAAGAATTCGTGAGATCGCATCCCGCAACACGCTTGGCGGGCTGGATTGGCGCGAACTGCGCGATGAGGGACGGCGCTAGGATTGTCGGCGCTCGTTCTCGACAGTTCCGTTGCCGGCTCGTGGTGCTTCCGGGATGAAACGACGGACCAGACAGCCGCGTTGCTGGATCTGGTTGCAGCCGAAGGCGCTGCTGTGCCGAACCTGTGGCACCTCGAGATTGCCAATGTGCTTCTGGCCGCAGAACGGCGAGGCCGGATAACGTCGGCCGATGCCGATATCCAGATCGGGGCTCTCGCGAAGCTGCCGCTCGACCTGGATTCAGCAACCGCGCATGAAGCTGCCGGGGATACGCTTGCGCTCGCGCGGGCCCATCGTCTGACCACCTACGACGCTTCCTATCTCGAACTGGCGCTGCGGCGGCGGCTGCCATTGGCGACACTGGACAAGGCGCTTCGGGCGGCGGCGGGGCGTGTCGGCGTGGCGGTGCTGCCAGGGTGAGCGCCGGCCGGCGGCTCAGCAGCCGAGTCCGGCTGGGTTGGGGGGAAGAAGAAAGCAAGAAAGGAGAGCGCGGGCAAAGCCCGCGTCGTCGGACGGGTTCGTCGGGCTGATGCCCATCGCCCCGCCGGCCGGGCGCCCGCCGAGTCTGTGGACCAGTGCTGCGCACTGCCCACAGCCGGCTGGTCGCCGGTCGTCAGACCGGCTTTGGCGCCATGATCATCAGCATCTGCCTGCCCTCCATCCTCGGCAGCTGCTCGATCTTCGCATAGTCCACACTGTCGTCCCGAACCCGCTCCAGCAGCTTCAGGCCCAGCTGGCCATGGGCCAGTTCGCGGCCCCTGAAGCGGAGCGTGAGCTTCACCTTATCGCCCTCCTCGATGAACTTCTTCACCGACTTCATCTTCGTATCATAATCATGATCGTCAATGTTCGGGCGCATCTTGATCTCCTTGATCTCCTGCACCTTCTGGGTTTTCCGCGCGGCTGCCGCCTTCTTCTGGGTCTCGTACTTGAACTTGCCAACGTCCAGGAACTTGCACACCGGCGGGTCGGCGCCCGGGCTCACCTCCACCAGGTCCAGCCCGGCTTCCTGGGCCATGTCGAAGGCCTCGCGGGTGTACATCACCCCCAGATTGTCGCCATTTTCGTCGATCACCCGCACCTTGGGAACGGTGATGAATTCATTGTAGCGCGGGCCGTTCAACGGTTGCGGGGCCGGCCCGATCGGGCGCCTTATGGTCGGCGGTCTTATGGTCTTTGTCCTTCGCAGTGAGTCCTGAAGGCTCAAGATAGGGAATATGGCGAGCCAAAGCAAAGGCGCGCTAATCAGGCAATGGAATAAACTCGGTCTCCCCGGCAATCATGCCCCATCGCCCCCCGAACGGGTCCGCGGCCCAGTCGGCCTTGGCGGCCTCGATCAGCGCCGGGTCGCTCGCCACCAGGTTCCACCAGACCTGCCGCGGGCCGTCCATCGGGGCGCCGCCGCAGATCATCACATGGGACGCGCCGTCCGCCACCAGCAGCGGCTCGGTACCGTCCTCGAGCACCCACATCTGTCGCTCGGGCAGCGGCTCGCCCCCAAGCGACACCGCACCCGAGACCACATAGACCGCGCGCTCGCCCCACTCGGCCTCCATCGTCACCTCGGCACCCGCCTCCAGCACCAGCTCAGCATAGACGATCGGGTGCGGGAACTGCACCGGGGACCGCTCGCCCCACATCTCGCCGGCAATCACCCGGGCGAGGCCGCGCGGAAGCTTGACCCGCGGAATGGCGCCCGCCGGGTGATGCACAAAAGCCGGCGCCTGCCCCTCGTGCGATTTCGGCAATGCTACCCAGGTCTGGATGCCGTGCACGCGGTGCCCTCCGGCGCGAAGCTCGGGCGGGGACCGTTCGGAATGGGAAATTCCGCGCCCCGCCGTCATCCAGTTCACCGCGCGCGGCCCGATATCCTTCACCGTGCCGATCGAGTCGCGGTGCCGGAACATGCCCTCGAACAAATAGGTCACCGTCGCCAGCCCGATATGCGGATGCGGGCGCACATCGATGCCCTCACCGGGCGCGAACAGCGCCGGGCCCATATGATCGAAGAAGACGAACGGGCCCACCATTCGCCGCGCATGATGCGGCAGCAGCCGGGTCACGCTGAACCCACCCAAGTCCTTGGGATTGCCGACAATCTTCAACATGGGATTTTCAGCATCGTCTCACTCCTCCGGCCCGCTCCAGGCCTGTGCCCTGAGCACCGTATCCTTCTGCCCGCGCGCTGCAAAGCGCGGGGCGAGCCATTCATAGAAGAACCAATCCTTCGCAGCCGGCGGGGTCAGGTGGTACAGGATCCGCTCCCAGAGCGTCCAGCGCACCTCCTTGCGGTCGGCGCGTCGGTCCGACGGACGCACCCACAGATCCTCGGCATAGCCGATCTCGCCCAGCCGGGTCAGCCGGTTCACCAGCTCATGGTCCTTCAGCACATAGGGCCAGAGCGCCGCCGAATACCCGCCCGAGGCCTTGAACGGCGCCGTCCTCATCAGATGGGCATAGCCCCCGCCATGCGCCTGCCGGGGCAGCAGGCGCGGGATCACATGGGTATAAAGCCAGCGCCCGAACCGCTCCCGCAGGCTGTCGGGGTCGGCCCTGGTGTCGTGGGCGATGAACCCCGCCAGGTGCGCCGGTGCGGCATCCAGCCGGCGGGTCGCGGTCTCCAAGTAGCCCGGCGGGTAGATCGTGTCGGCATCGCAGATCGCAAGATATTCGGTCTCCACTGCGGCCACCCCGGCCGCCAGCGCATGGACCTGCCCCGGCGTCGGCTCGAGCAGCAGCAGCGTCTCGATTCCGGCCTGCGCCGCCGCCCATTGTGCCGCCAGCGCCGGGGTCGAATCCGTCGAGCCATTGTCCACCAGCACCGCCCGGAACGGCCGCAGCGTCTGGGCCGACAGGCTTGCCAGCGTTGCCGGCAGGAAGCCCGCCTCGTTGTAATAGGGGATCACGACGGTCCAGCGGGGCGCAGCCATCACCGGGGGTTAGCGCCGGACGCAACGAAGGGCCAGCCCGGCGCGCCCGGCGCCCAAAGTTGCAATGGGGCGGGTTGAATGCGGCGCCGCAACCGGCCAGACAGGCGCGATGCCGATCTACAAGATCTTCCGCGCGCCCGAATGGGCTGCGTTCCAGGCAGAAAGCCGGTTCGAAGGCTCCGTCGACGACCGGCGGGACGGGTTCATCCACTTGTCCAGCTCCGAGCAGCTCGACGGCACGCTGGCGCGGCATTTCGCCGGCGAGGCGGGGCTGGTGGTCGCAGAGGTCGTGGTCGCGGGCGATCCGGCTCTCAAATGGGAGGTGTCGCGCGGCGGCGCCCGTTTCCCGCACCTTTATCGCCCGCTGCTGCTGGCCGATCTCGCGGACCGGGCGTGAAGGGCACGCTGCTGTCGGCCGCGATCCTGCTGGCGGGCTGCACGCCGGCCGGGAGCGCGACCTATTATGTCGACTGGGCGAACGGCAGCAACGAGGCCGCCGGCACCAGCGCCGGTGCGGCCTGGAAGCAGGCCCCGGGGGACCCGGCGGCAACCGGCCGCCCGGCCGGCACCACGCTGAAGCCCGGCGACAGCCTGATCTTCCGGCCCGGCATCGCCTATCGCGGAACCATCTCCGTGCCCGTCAGCGGCACCGAAGCAGCGCCGATCGGTTTCAGCGGCGCCGGCTGGCCCGGCGCGAAGGCGGGCGCATTGGCCATTATCGACGGCTCGGATGCCGTTCGCTCGGTCGCGCCCTGCCCCAGCGCAGACGCCTGCGGCGGCGCGCCGGGCTGGAAATCGCTGCATCTGGTCCGGTTCGATCCGCCCGCCACCGCCCGCATCGCCCTGTTCGGCGGCACCGGGCTCTACTGGCTCAGCCAGTTCCCCGAGCTCGACAACCCGTTCTTCAGCGACGATCGCCGCCGCTTCGCGCCGACGTCCAGAACCCAGCTCGACGACTTGCGCCAGGGCCAGCTGCGATCCGCCGAACTGGCGCAAGCGGCGCGCAGCGGCGGCGAGCTGGAGCTCGGCTTCTGGGTGTCGGGCAATCTTGTGGCCCGGCGCCCGGTGCTGGCGATTGAGGGCGACATCCTCCGCTTCGATCCCGAGGGCGTGAACTTCTGGACCAACCGCGACGGCGCCGTGGCGCTGACGGGGAGCCTTGCCGGGCTCGACAAGCCGGGGCGGTTCGCCCACCTGTCGCCCGGCACCATCGTCGCCCGGCTTCGCCCGGAGGACCGTGCGGCCACGCTTTCCGTCGGCAACGGACGGCCTGGAATCGATCTGTCGCAGCAGTCCCACATCCGCATCAGCGGCTTCGACTTCCGCAACTTCGCCGGCGCCAGGGGGAAGCGGCGCGAGGGCATTGCGGTGGCCGCCTTCAAGCCCGGCAGCCGCGACATCGAGATCCGGGGCAATCGCTTCGGCCCGGCGCTGCTGGAACATGGCCAGGGCATCGTCCAGCTGATGGCGACCGAAAATGTGCGCCTGGTCGCCAACCGGATCGAGGATATCGCCTTCGGCTCCGGCCTGCGCACCGGCATGGTGAACCGCCGGCTGACGGTGGAGGGCAATGTGATCCGCCGCGTCGGCCGCACCGCGATCACCTTGTTCTCGGTCGAAGGCGCCGTCGTGAAGGGCAACATCCTGGCGGACATCCGCGGCATCCACGGCAACGGCATCACCGCCTACCTCGCCAACCGCGACATCCTGATCGAGGGCAATTGTGTGGTCGGCTCCAGTCGGCCGCTGACCTATCATGGCAACCGCACCCCCGATGTCCGCAACGGCATCACCATCCGGGGCAACATCCTGGTCGCCGATCCCGACGGGCAGGCCGCGATCAGCAGCTGGGGCGCGGGGACCAACGGCGTCCTGATCGAGGGTAATGTGCTGGCCGGGCCGAAGATGGGGCTGCTGATGAACCAGTCCGAACGCGATGTCCGGGTGCTGGGGAACGACAGCAGCGGGATCGAGACGCGCGGACCCGTGGCGGCCGACTGGGCGGTGGACGGCAACACCGCCCTCGACTTCGCCCCTGCGCTGGGCGGGCGCTTCGACGAGACGGGCTGCGAAGTCCCCGCGAGCCGGCTCGGACTCAAGGTCGTCCGCAGCCCGGGCTAGCGCGTCCCGGTCCGGCACCTTCTACCCGCAGACGCTGGAAGCCACATCCTGCCGGCTCTTCTCGTCGGTCAGCAGAATGCCGTTGCTGTCCACCGCATGCATCGTGTTCGCAGCCGCATCGAACAGCGTCGAGCCGCGGGGCAGGATGACGCTGCCGACCATCTGGTTGCCGGTGGCGACAAAGCCGGGCTCGTTGCCCGCCAGGTTCAGGGAGGATTTGGCCCCGGACAGGAAGTTGCCGACCAGCTGCATGTTGGGGGTGGACCCCCAGCTCGATACGGCGCTGTTGTTGAGGCTCGGCGTGATGAAGATGTTGTTGGAAATCCGGATGCCGCGAACGCCGCTGTCGAAATATTCGGTGGCCCCGCCGCCTTTCACCGTCAGCGGGCGCAGCGAATTCGTTACCACATTGTCGGCGATCACCCCGTTGCGGATATCGTTGTAGGCCGTGATCGCATTGCCGTGAACGCCGTTGATTCCGCTCAGCCGGTTGCCCCGGATGGTGCCGTCCTTCACATTCAGGAAGCGGATTCCGGTGCGGCCGATGTTGCTGATCACGTTGCACTGAACGGTGACCGGCCCCGGGCTGTTGTCGATGATCATGGCCGAAGTTGCCGGCAGCTGCGTCATATGGTTCCTGAGAAGCCGGCTGTTGGAGGCCCCGACCAGGTGGATCGCGGCCATGCCGTTGCCCAGGTTCACG
>JANPJJ010000108.1:0-64397 GCA_031425455.1 Sandaracinobacter sp.
AAACAGGCCCTTCCATAGGTCGCCGTCCGTGGAGCCACGGGGGACGCCGGTGAAATCATACCAGCGATCGTTGTAGAAATCATGATAGCCGTCGGGGCCGGCCGACCAAACGATCTGCGGCATGATGTTAAGGATGGTGGCAAGCGCCGCGTCGCTTTCCGCCGGGTGCTGCACGGAATACGGCGCCTGCTTGAAAAGGCCGGAAGCCGGCACATCCTGATCCAATCGCGTCAATCCCCAAATCGCATCTCGCCCGGCAGGCGAACGCCTTCCGCCCCACGGGCGAACGGCGGTGCGATAGGGGCTGGCCGACCCGCTGTCTGCGCACTTGTATACGGTTGTTCCGGTCGGCGGCCGCGGGTAATGGCATCGGGTGGGACCCGATATCAGCGGCAATAATCTTCTGTCGGTGCTTCGCCGGACCGATCTGGCGTTGCTTCAGCCATCGCTCGCTCCGCTGAGCGTTGCCGCGGGGGACGTGCTGTATGAACCAGGCGACGATGTGAAGTTCGTGCATTTTCCCACCGGCGCGGCGCTGGTTTCGTTTCTGGTCGTTCTCGAAGAAGGCACTTCGGTGGAAACGGCGCTCATCGGGCGGGAAGGTGCCATCGGCGGCATCGTCAGCCAGGGCCGGCTGCCCGCCTATGCCCGCACTGTCGTGCAATATCCCGGCACGTTGCTGCGCATGCGGACCGGCGACCTGGAGATCGCCAAGGCGAAATCACCCTCGCTGGAGGGCCTCTTCGCCCGCTATGCGGATTGCGTACTGGCGCAGATTTTCCAGTCCGTTGCGTGCAGCGCCGCGCATAGCATCGAGCAGCGAACTGCCCGCTGGCTACTGGCCGCCTACGACCGGACGGAAGACCCGGTGATCCCCGTCACGCAGGACCGACTGGCCGAAACGCTCGGCGTTGGCCGCAGCTATGTCAGTCGTGTCGTGGCCAATCTGAAAGCAGGAGGTGCAATCGTCGTGGCGCCCGGGCGCGTGGGCATTGCAGACAAGCAGCGGCTGGACGCCCACGCCTGCGCCTGCACCCGTTCGATCCGGTCCCACTTCGGCAAGGTCCTCAGCAACGTCTATCCGCCCGAAGCCGAAAGCTGAAGCAGTCCCTCTTCCGCCGCCCGTGCTTCAAGTCAGGCAAAGCAGAACATACCGCTTTCGGCCGGCACGCGTTCCGGAGACAATCTCAGCGATGCAGGAGGCGGGGGGAGAACGCCTGTGCCGAGCGCGCGATGCACGAAGAACAGCGCAGCGCGAAGGCCGACGCTGGTATAGGGCTTGTCAATTACGCCAGCGGTACCTGCCATGTCGTCGGGCAACTCGTGCGCGCTGCCGGTCAGGAACACCACCAGATATTTGTCCCGAGCAAGACTTCGGCCTGCCTCGATACCGGTCGGCCCGTCGGCAAGCTGCACGTCCATGAAGATGAGGTCGGGGTGCGTATCATGCGCCAGGTCGAGGGCTTCCCTGGAAGTCATGGCGCAGCCGACCACAGCGTGGCCGGCCTCCAGAATCTCGTCCTCCAGTTGCAAGGCGAGCATCGGCTCATCCTCGACAATTAACACACGAAGCGGTCCGTCCATGGCAAATTTCCTTATCAGGTCAAACGGTCAACGAAGCCTCACCGCTTGAAGTTCCCTGCATTCCGATGAAAAGAGGGTCCGGTTCGGATCGGTGTGACAATCCGGCAACGCCTCAGCGCAGCCGGCGGCAACTCACTTCAGGCAGCGAAGCGCACTTGCACGCAGGTGCCCTGCGAAACCGGCGGATAAACCACCTCGGCCCGCAAGGTCTTGGCCATCGCCGAAAGGATCCGCGTTCCCAGCCCCGACCCTTTCGGCGGTCCGCCGGCCATGCCGACACCGGAATCGCTGACATCTAGCTGGACCTGCTGCCGCCCGTCCGCTTCTCCGGCACGGGCCAGCTTCACCGCGACCGGCCCGGCCGCGCCGCCGCGATAAGCATATTTGCACGCGTTGGTGACCAGTTCTGACACCATCACGCCCAGCGCAATCGCCTTGTCGGTCGGCACCTGGATCGGTTCGGCCGACAGTTGCACGTCGTGCACATTATGCTCGTCCGCCATGGAAGCCCTCAGATCCTCCACCAGCCGCTCCAGATAATCTGCCAGGTCGACCGACCGGACATCCTGCGACGTATAGAGCCGTCGATGCACCTGGCCGACCGCGATCACCCGCCGCTTCAGGTCCATCACGGCATCCCGTCCCGCGCCCTCGGGCATGGCGCCGGCCTGGAGATGCGCGAACGACGACACCAGCGCCAGGCTGTTCGCAACGCGGTGGTTCACTTCGCGCAGCAGCGCTTCGGCCCGGTCGCGAGCTGCGGCGACCTCGGCCTGGGCGGCAGCGCGCTCGCGCCGCGCCTGCTGCGATGCGATCGCCTGGCGGATCGTCTCCCCCAGCAGCTCGAAGAAGCTCTCGCCCAGATCCTTCAGCACATAATCGGAAGCGCCGGCCTTCAGGGCGTCGACGGCGATCCGGCCCTCGTCGGCCGCTGTCACATAGATGACCGGCGGATGGTCGGGCCGGGCGATGATGTCAGCCAGCGTCTCCGGGCCCGACTTCAAGGGCATCACATGATCCAGTGCGATCGCGTCGAACCGGCCCGTCGCCAATGCGGCCAGGCCGAGGTCGCCGTTCGCCGCATGCACCACCTCGAACCCCTGTGCGCCGAGCGAGCGCATGGTGAGGCGCGCAAACCCGTCGTCGTCGTCGATGTACAGCAGACGGACAGGCTCGGCACCGTTCACGCGCGGACCTCGGGAACCTGGATCACCGACAGGAACAACCCCAGCTGCAAGATCGCGGTCGCGAACTGCTCATAAGCCAGCGGCTTGGTGATATAGACATTGGCGCCCAAATCGTAGCAGCGCTGGATTTCGCGCTCGTCGTCGGTGGTGGTCAGGATGATCACCGGGATCCGCTTCAGCGCGCTGTTGGATTTCAGATGCTCCAGGATGGCGATACCGCTCATGTCGGGCAGGTTGAGATCCAGGAGGACGAGCATCGGCTTGTGATTGTCCGCCAGTCCCTGCGTCAGGCTGTGCAGGGCCGACGTGCCGTCGGTCACATGAACGATCTCGTTGCAGACCCCGGCGCGGCGAATATTCTTTTCGATCAGGCGGGCATGGCCCTCATCGTCCTCCACCATCAGGATGGTCACCTGCTGCTGGTCCCGGCTTCCCCCTTCCTGGGTCACTCCATCATTGTTCATCGCCGTCTCCGTTCTCGATGGTCACCGGGCTATTCCCGATATCGCGCGGCAACTCCACCAGGAAGCGGCTGCCTTCGCCCAGCCGGCTCTCCAATCGGATGCGTCCCCCCAGCCGACGCACCAGCGCACGGACATGGGCGAGGCCGACGCCGTCCCCTGCCCGATCCTGCGAACCGGCGCGGCGGAACAGCTCGAACACCCGGTCCTGGTCCGCCGCTGCGATCCCCCGGCCGTTGTCGGCCACCGTCACCTCGATCGAGGGCCCCAGGCTGCGCGCCGAGACATGCAGCCTGCCCGGAACGTCGGGCCGCAGATATTTGATCGCATTGTCGAGAAGATTACCGAACAACTGTTCCAGCGCCAGCCGGTCGCTTCGGATCGGCGGCAGAGGGTCCATCTCGAGCTCGGTGTCGGTCGCCTCCATCTGCGACCGCAGCGTCACGGCGAGCGACGCGAACAAGGCGCCGAGGTCGATATCTTCCGGCGTCAGCGCGCGACGGCCCAGCCGGGACAAGTTGAGGATCGCCTTGATCAGCCGGTCCATCCGCACGGTCGAGGCGCGGATGAAGCCCAGCGCCTCGGGCATGTCGACCAGGATCGCCTGCCGCTCTGCCGCTTCGGCCACGTTGCCCTCCCGCTCCAGCACGGCGGCAGCCTGCTTCTGCACCACCGCCAGCTCGGCGGTAAAGCCCATGATGTTGACAAGCGGGCTCCTGAGATCGTGGCTCACGATATAGGCGAAGCGCCTGATCTCCTCATTGGCTTCGCCCAGTGCCGCCGTCCGGCTTGCCACGCGCGATTCCAGCTCGTCATTCAGCAACTGCACATCGCTGCCGGCGCGTTCCAGTTCGGCGGCGCGGCGGCGCAGCGCCGCGATGGACAACCCGACCAGCAGAGCGGCGATCGTCAGCCCGCCCACGCTCAGCGCCATCAGCGCGTCGCCGCTCCGCTCGGCCGCAGCCCGGCGCTTCGCCAGCAGCCCGCGCTCAGCCGCGGTGACCATTCCCAGCATGTTCCGCACGTCGGTCGTCTGTTCCATTGCGATCAGCGCGCGTCGGCCGCCCCCGGCCAGGTCGCCGTCGCGGATCAGTGCGTCGACCCGCTCGAACTCCGCCATCCGTGCCCGCAGCAACGGAGCGAGGCGGGCGAGCCGCGCCTGTTGCGCCGGGTTGTCGGCAACAAGCTCCTGCAACTGCTGCAAAAGCGCCCTCGTGCGCAGCCGTGCATCCTCGTACCGCGTCCGGAACGCTGGATGCGCTGTCAGCAGCAGGCCGCGCTGGGTGGAGTTCGCCTCTGTCAGCGCGCCCTCCAGGGAGGTCGCAACCATGATCACGGTCAGCGTATGTTCGACACGTTCGTTATGACGCTGGTTCACCAGCACCTGCCGGGCGGTGAGGATCCCCACCGCCACAACCACCATCAGCCCGATCGCGAAGGGCAGCCAGCCGATCAGCGCCCTGCGGCGGTTCGGGCCAGGCTGCACGAACGACGCAAAAAACGGCCGGCGGGGTTGCCCGCCGGCCAGTTCAGGGTCGCTCTTGGAAGTGTTACCTGCGTCGGTCGGCCGCATCCGCCTGACGCTTGGAATAAGGTTCGGGCGCATCGGCTCCGGCATCCGTTTCATCTGCTCCGGCTTTGTCGACAGCCGCCAGCGCAGCGCAGATGCGCAAGGCCAGGTCGTCGGCGCGATGCGCCCCCGCAGGCGCGCCGGTCTCCGCAGCCGCGCCGGGGTCGGCAATCGCCGCGGCCCATTCCGACAGGAACCGCTGCTTCTGTTCCCGGGGCAAGCTGGTATCGGCCGCAATCGCTTCGGGGTTCATATACTGCACCGAGGCACCAGCAACCGCCGGCTCGACTTCGGTACCGACGCCCGCAGGATCCGGACGGGCAGCAACAATGGGATCGATCATGGCCGCTGGTCCTCGCCGGCGGCCGCGAAGTGCAGCATCGCCATCGCTCGTCCAACATCGCTCCGCCGGCCTTGTTCCGGCCTGCACCCCCCGCCGTTGCGTTTTTTAGCCCGCCGGCGTCAGCGCCGGATAACGCGCCAGCAAAGCCTGCCCGATCGTCGCCACCACCGTTTCCGGCTCGAACGGCTTGGTCACCAGGAACGTCGGCTCGGGCCGCTCCCCGGTCAGCAGCCGCTCGGGATAGGCCGTGATGAAGATGACGGGCACGTCGTACCGGGCCAGGATGTCGCGCGCCGCGTCCAGTCCGGAGGAACCGTCGGCAAGCTGGATATCGGCCAGCACCAGGTCGGGGCTGACTCGCTCGGCTTCGGCCACCGCCTCGTCATGGGTCATGGCGGTGCCGGCCACCTCATGGCCCATCTCCTCCACGATCTGCTCCAGATGCATCGAGATGACGGGCTCGTCCTCGATGATCAGGACCCGCGAGTGAATGGCCTCGGCGATCGCCGCCTTGGCGTCGGCAATGGCCTGCGCCGTCGCCTCCTCGCTCTGCCCCAGGATTTCGGAGGCCTCTCTGGCCGAAAAGCCTTCTACGGCCGTCAGCAGCAGTGCCTGCCGCGCCGCATAGGGGAGCTCGGTCGGCGCTTCGGCACCGGTACCACCGCCCAGCGTTCCACGATGCGGATTCCAGAACGCATGGAACAGCCGGAACAGGTCGAGCCGTGGGTTTTCCCCGACCTCGAAGCTGTCCGGTGCCTCGACCAGGGCTTCCAGCACGACCCGCACATAGGTATCGCCACTTTTCTGCGACCCCGACAGCGCCCGTGCGTAACGTCTCAGAAACGGCAGGTGGGGGCCCAACATGCTCCGCATCGTCAAGGTATCGGGCATTCAACAGACCTCCCGTGAAATCCACATCCACGCGTTAACTCGCAACGGCGGATTTAGTTCCATGGCTGCGGGAACATTTTCCGGCAATCCAGGTTTAAGCGACCAGTTGTGCAGGGACAGAGCTGGATGGATGACGTGAAAAAGACCGCCGGCCAGTCGGTTGCGCCGGGCGTACCAGCAGGGCGCCCAGGAAACGGCAGGGTGCCCGCGAAGGATGCCATCTCGGCAGGCCTGCGCAAATTGTGGGCAGAAGTCGAGGACGAGCCCGTACCCGATGATTTCATGGCCCTGCTCGACAAGGTCGATGCCGCGCGTCGCGATCGAAAGGCCGACCCGGGGGCGCCGGCGTGACGGTTTCTCCCCCCGCTGGTCCCGACGACGCCCGCTTCAAGTCGGAGCTCGTTGCCATCATCCCCTCGCTCCGGGCCTTCGCGCGCGGTCTTTGCGGCAACCGGGACCAGGCCGACGATCTGGCGCAGGAAGCCCTCGCCAAGGCATGGGCGGCACGCGCCAGCTATACCCCCGGCACCAATTTCCGCGCCTGGATGTTCCGCATCCTGCGCAATCATTTCTACTCGGTCGCCACCGTCGCCCGCCGGTTCGTCGCCTACGATCCCGACAGCGCCGCCCATGTGCAGACCAGCGCGCCTACCCAGGGCGGCGGGCTGGTGCTGGCCGATTTGCAGCGCGGCCTCGCCACCCTCCCCACCGAACAGCGCGAGGCCCTGCTGCTGATGGAATCCGGCTTGCAGTGGGACGAAATCGCAGTCGTCATGGCCTGCCCGATCGGCACGGTGAAAAGCCGCATCACCCGCGGCCGGGTCGCCCTGAAGCGCTATATGGATGGCCCGCCGGACCCGCCCCGGATTGCGCCAGAGGACAGCACCCCGGCGGCCGGCACGCTGCGAACAGGCACCGCGATGGCCTCATGAAGCGGTGGACGACGGGCACCAACGCCGATAGCGTGGCGCTGCCCTTCCTGGATCAGGCCACGCGCAAGCGCTCGATCCGGCAGATCCTGCTGATGATCCTGGCGGTGTCGCTCGTCCCTCTCGCGCTGCTGGCGGCCTGGCAGGTCAGCGCCCGGATGGCGCATGAAACCGCCGAGCAGAATGCCGCTCTCAACAGCGCCGCCCGGATGACGGCGGCTTCGGAACGCAATTTGATGCACGGCGCCCGTGCCCTCCTCACCCTGCTCGCATCGAACAAGGAAGTGATCGCCGGCGACCCGGCCGCGTGTGGCCGCGTGCTGGCGGCGGCCTCGAACGCCTATCCAGCCTATGCCAACATGTCGTTCCTGGGCCCCGACGGCACCGTTCGCTGCTCCAGCCTGCCCGCGGCCGTTGGCATGCCGCTGCAGAATCCCGCCCTGTTCGCAGACGTTCGCGACAAGGGGTTCGCTGTCTCGGCCCCTTTCTGGGGCTTCATCACCAATCGCCAGGTGCTCGCGGCGCTCATGCCGGTGCGCAATGCCGACGGCGAGTTTCTGGGGGTCCTCACGGCCTCCATCGATCTCGGCTGGGTGAAGCGGCTGCTCGCCGACCTCCACATCGGGGACAAGGCCGCCGTGATGATCGTGGACCAGACCGGCGCCATCATCGCCTCCAGCCGCCCGGTCGAATGGTCCAGCATGAGGCTGCCGGAGCACCCGGGTGCGCTCGGCCGGGGCCATACCGCCGCTGGCAACAGCTGGACCTATGCCGCGGCCCCGCTGCATCGCGCCAACGGCGCCGGCAATTCCTATTCGGTTGTCTATGCCAAGCCCGACCCCCCCCGCTTCGGTCCGGACTGGTGGTTCCTGGCCAGCTATTTCGCGCTTCCCGTCCTGGCGCTGCTGCTCGCCTCGCTTGCGATCTGGATCGGCGCCAACCGGGCGATCCTGCGCTGGGTCGGCCGGCTCAGCCTGGTCGCCGAAGATATCGGACAGGGCCGGGCCAGCGCGGAGCTGCTGCGGTTCCGGAACGCCCCGTCCGAACTCCGCCAGCTTGCGGGCTCCCTCGCCGAGATGGGTGACACGATCAAGCAGCGCGACCTGCATCTGCAGGAAGCACTGGACCGGCAGCGCGCCATCGCGCTGGAGCTGAACCACCGCGTCCGCAACAACCTTCAGGTGATCAGCAGTTTCCTCGGCCTCGAAGCCCGGTCGCTGCCGCCCGGGGCCGAGCGCCAGGCGCTGGAACGCGCACAGCTGCGGGTGGCTGCGCTCGGGCTGGTCCATCGTCACCTCCTCGATGGCGGCGAATTGGTCACCGTGTCGACTTCCAGCCTGTTCGGTCAGATCTGCAAGCTGCTGGGGGAACAGCCTGCAATCCGGGAGGCGACCGAAATCCACTGCGATCTGGAGGATCATGAAATCTCGATCGATGCCGCCATTCCGATGGGCTTGTGGCTGGTGGAAATCGTCGAACATATCAGCCGGCGCGGCGCCCGGGGTGCTCGCGGCTGCATCGCCATTTCGCTGAGAGCCGTGAACGACACGGTGAGGCTGGAAGCCGACGGCAGCGGCCTTGGCCCGGCCCGGCTGGAGCCGGTTCAGCCGCGGCTTGCGCCCGGCATTGCCCGCCAGCTGGGCGGAAAAATGGAAACCCTGGAGGACGGCCCGACCGACCTGTCGGTGTCGCTGTCGATCGCGGCGCAGCGGCTGGCGCTGCCCCTGGTGCCCGGCGTGGCGCCGGCGCCGGGGTCGGCGCGCGCCGACGCCAGGCTCCAATAGCTGCGGCGGCGAGACGGAGCGGCCGCCGGAACAATCGACCCGTGCCGCCGTTTTCCAGTCCACACCCCCGACCGCAGGAGACCGGACATGCTTCGATGGGCCCTCGGCTTCCTCGCCGTCGCGCTTGTGGCGGCGCTGTTCGGCTTCGGCGGCACGACGGAGGCGCTCGCGGGCATCGCGCGGATCCTATTCTTTGTCTTCATCGGTCTTTCCATGTTCGGCTTTACTGTCGCTCTGGTGCAGCACCGTCAGGGGATCGGCCAGGAAAGCTGAACTTTCGGCACGCCGCGCCCGTACACGCTCCTCATCCTACACTCTAAAAGGAACAATCATGGCCAGCAGATCCGCGAAGCAACCCACCGGCAGCAGCACGGGTCATCCCGATGGCGCGGTGTTCCAGCCGGACACCGGGCTGAAGTCCGAAGCCTATGCCAAGGTTGCCGAAGCCCTGGGGCCGGTGCTGGCCGACAGCTACCAACTTTTCATCAAGACGCAGGGCGTTCACTGGAACGTCAGCGGACCGAACTTCTACGGTCTGCACAAGTTGACCGAGAGCCAATATCAGGACCTGTATGAAGCCGTCGATGTGATCGCCGAGCGGATCCGGGCCCTGGGCCAGGCGGCCCCCGCCAGCTATACCAGCTATGGTCAGATGAGCCGCATCCGCGACGAGGAAAGCGACGGCACGCCCGATCATCAGATCCGGGTTCTGATCCGCGACAACGGCCTGCTTTGCGATACCCTTCGCGAAGCGGTCCGGACGTCGGAAGAACATGAGGATGTGGTGACGGCCGACCTGCTGACATCGCGCCTGGCGCAGCACGAGCAAAATGGCTGGATGCTGCAGATGATTGTCGCCTGACCGATCTCGGCTGAAGGATGAAAAGCGGACCGGCAGGCATGCTGGTCCGCTTTTTCATTCCCGTTCATGCCGCCCGCATCGCATGAAAATGGCCGTTACCGCAGGTGCGGTAACGGCCATCCAACGCAACATTCAAATGAAGGCGGTTAGTTGGACGCCTTGCCGTCGTCGGCGGGCTTGTCGACAGTCACCGTCGGCACTTCGATGGTTTCGGTGCGGGTGCCGACATCGATATCGGCCGCTTCCACGTCCACGTTCGGCACTTCGCCGCCCGATACTTCCACTTCGGGAGCCTTCAGGCTGCCCGAGGTGTCTACGTTGAACAGCCCGGCGGCCCAGGCGACTGCGAGGGCCACGAGTGCAACCACAACCAGGATTGCGATCGTACGCCCGGCGCCGCTTCGGCGCTCTACGCGATCATCATTATAGGTGTTCATGGATCACTCCTCGGCGTTGATGGTGGCTGGGGAACACTCAAAGCGGCGAAAAGTTCCGTCAGCACGACAGACGGAACATAAGCAGCAGCCAAGGTCAACCACTTATAGGCCCACAGCGCGACCGCGCCCGAACCCCGGGTTTGATCTGTCGGCAGCCTCGCCGCACCCCTACCCCCCAGGAACTGCCCGGCGCAGATGTTCCAGCTGACGGCATACTATTGATTCTGGACGAATCACGATCGACGTCATGCAATCCCCCCCGGTTCGTGTTCAACATGGCACAGCGCATGCCGCGCCTGGCGGGATTTACCAGTTCCCGGGGCATGGATGGGGAGGACTGCAATATGCCGACATCGAGGTCGCTGGATCATTTCGTGATCTGCGTGCGGGACATCGAGACCGCAGCCGAGGCCTATCGCCGGTTGGGATTCCGCGTCATGCCGGTGATGCAGCATGTGGAGATCGGGACCTCCAACGTGATTGTGCAGTTCGAGGACACATATCTCGAGCTCATCGGCGACTTCGATCATTGCCGCTTTCCGCCCCTGTTCGACCGAATGCGGCCGTGGCTCGATCTGGGAGAGGACATCTATTGGCAGACCTCGATCACGTCGGCACGCCTCGAGGATGAAATCGAGCCTCTCAGGGCGAAAGGGTTCGATCCTCAACCCATTGCCAGCGCTGCCAGGCAAGTGCGCCTGACGGATGGCGGATGGGATCAGACCGACAGCCGGTCCTTCTACACGTTCAACGATCAGATCATCCATGCCTCTCTCTTCATGTCTGACCACCGCAAGCCGGAGGCGATCTGGATGCCGGGGTGGCAGTGCCACCCCAATACGACGCGTCGGGTCCATGGGATCAGCTATCTTGCCAGGGATGCCGCCGAAGTCGTCGACTATATGTCGGCCATGTTCGGCGCTGCGCCCGACGAGCAGGCCAGGGGCCGGTTTGCCTTCCGAACGCCGCGCGGGGAATTCCTCGAGGTTTGTGACGAAGAGCTGGGACGTGTTGCAGGGTCACAACCCCTCCAGGACGGTGTCGGTGCCCGCGGGGCCGCCTTTACCATCGGCGTGGAGTCGCTGGAACGATGCCGTTGGGCCCTGCGCGATGGCGGTGTACCGCACCGGCGAATGAACGACTGCCTGATTGTGCCGGCAAGTCATGGCTGCGGCATGGCACTCCACTTCCGGGAGATCTGATCGATGCAGATCCTGCACCGCGACACGAGCAACACCCTCCATCGCACGGAGCTCTGGACAGTGCAGCCGGACCGGCTGGCCCACCGGTTTCTGGTGTCGATCACAACGCCTCAGGGGGAGGCGCCCGCCGGGGGGTGGCCTGGGCTGATCGCGACCGATGGCAACGGGTGCGTCGGTACCCTGCATCAGGCCGCCACGTATCTCGGGATGTCGCCGACGTTTCCGGCGTCGGTTGCGGTGACCGTGGGCTACCCTCTGGACAACGATCCGCCATACATGGTGGCTCGCAACCGCGACCTCACGCCCACCCCCTGGGTAGAATGGGACGCGCCTTATGGCGAGATCCTGCAGATGGAGTGTCCGCCTTCCGGGGGTGCCGATGCGTTCCTGGCATTCCTCGCCCAAGAGCTGATGCCGGCGATCGAAGTCGAGGCCGGCGTCGATCCTGCGCAATGGACGCTTATCGGCCACTCGCTGGGCGGGCTTTTCACGACCCACGCGCTTCTGCGGGAGCCGACGCGGTTCCGCCGCTATCTTGCCTATGGCTCGTCCTATTGGTGGCACAGCCCGGAGATGTTCCAACGGGCCGAGGAGTTTGCGGCGCTCGCCCGGCCGCTGGACGTTGCTGTGTGGCTTGGCGCGGGTGACCTGGAGACGGCGCGGACGGTGTTTCAGGATCTGGGCGACGTCGTGAACACGCCGCTGTGGCAACGCTATCTGGGCGTCATGGGTGGGATTCCCGACATCGTCGGCGACACCGAACGGATGGCGGCCATTCTCGAACGACGGCCGGGGAGCAGGGTGCGGGCGCAGACCCTTCCGAACGAAACGCATGGCAGCGCTGTGTTCGCCGCCATCAGCCAGGGTCTTCGCTGGCTTTATGCGACGTTACCGCCCCAGGGGAGTTCGAAATGACAGTTCCAACGATCCACACCGATGCCGGCGACGGACTTTATGTGAATCCGATTTCCATCCGCGCCGAGGGTTTTGCGCCGGGCGAGACGGTCTGGATGAAGGCGGAGCTGAATGACGATGCTGGTGTTAGCTGGCAGTCGTCCGGCCGGTTCGTGGCGGACGCGACCGGCTGCGTAGATGTTTCATCTGCGCCCAGCGAGGAAGGCAGTTATGTCGGTGTCGATCCGGCCGGCCTGTTTTGGTCGATGCAGCCGGAAAGCGGGCTGGATCGGCGATTCCAGATCGAGGCGACAGAGAATGCGCACAAGCTTGGCAAGCCGCATTTCGCCAATCCTTACGCGCCCTATCGGGTGACGCTGAAGGCCATGGCCGACGGCGGTACCCAGGCCGGGACCATCCTCGAGTTGCACAAGCTGCTTCCCGGTATCGATGTGGTCGAGGTGCGGGACGGCCGGCTGCGCGGCATTCTGCTCAGGCAGCAGGATCGCAGCCGGGTGAAGGGCGCGATCATGAGCCTCACCGGCTCGGGCGGCGGTGTCGAGGTGAGCTATGCCCCGGTGCTCGCGTCACAGGGCTATGATGTCCTGAGCCTCGCCTATTTCGCCTATGAGGACCTGCCGACCACGATCTCGAGCCTTCCCCTGGAGTATTTCGAGGAGGGCTTCCGCTGGATGCAGGCAAATCTGGGGGCACGACAGATTGCTGTCCAAGGAGCTTCGCGCGGCGGCGAACTGACAGTGCTTCTGGCCGCCTATTTCCCGCAATATGTGAGCGGCGCCATTCCGATCGTGCCCATGTATGCGTCCAGCTGCGGCTGGGATCCGGAGGTCGGTGTATCCGGCCCCAGCTGGACGCTGGGCGGCAAGGACATTCCCTACGCCGAGAACCGGGGCAGCCCATCGACGGCGGAGATGCAACGCATCGGGAATGACCTTCCCAACGGATTTGCGATGACGCCCTATTACCGCAACGACATGGACCAGCCGGCTGTTCGCGCCAATGCGGCAATTCCGATCGAACGTGCCGCCGGTCCGCTGTTGATGATTTCGGGACTTGATGACCAGATGTGGCCGTGCAGCTGGGGCTCCGACAGGATCGTCGACCGGCTGCGGGCGAATGGTTTCCCGCATCCATATCAGCATCTTTGCATGCGCGAGACCGGGCACCTCACCCCGCTTCCGAACAGCATCACCTGCTTCAACCGGGCGCTGTATCACACGTTGGCGAACATCTTCCTGGATTGCGGAGGAACGGCGGAAGGGTCGGCCCGGCAGAGCCGGCCGATGTGGGACACGATGCTGGCGCACTATGCCCGTGTCTTCGCTTGAGGTGCCTCGCGGGACGCACGCTTTTGGAGTTCCGGCCTTCCAGCAACGGGATGGTACAAGATGACAGCACTGGCCTTTTCCAACGTATCGGTCGTGGACATGCAGCAGGGCCAGACGGTGCCGGGCCAGACCGTGGTCGTCCGGAATCGACGGATCGAGCTGGTCGGCCCCGTCGCGGACGTGGCAGTGCCCGCCGATGCGGAGGTGGTGGACGGCCGAGGCAGGACTTTGCTCCCCGGGCTGGCCGACATGCACGTCCATATCGAGCCCCATGCGGCCGGCCGGGACTATGACGAAGCAGAAGCGATGCGCCGGGCGGGCCAGTTCCTGCTGGTGTTCCTGGCCAATGGCGTGACGACCGTTCGCAACATGGCCGGCACGCCGCTGCACTTGGCGCTGCGCGATGCGGTGGCCGGTGGAACGACGCTGGGGCCAAGAATCCTCACCTGCGGTCCGATCCTGGAGACGCGGTTCACCTTTCCTGAAATGGTCGAGTTCGGCCAGCTCGTGGTGACAGCGGAGGACGGCCGCGCCGCCGTTCGGGCGCACAAGGCAGCCGGCTATGATTTCATCAAGGTCTACAATGACCTGGATGCCGACATCTATGACGCGGTCATGGAGACCGCGCGGGAGATCGGGATGCCCGTCGTCGGCCATGTCGCCTTTCAGAAGGGGCTCGACGGGGCGTTGAAAGCCCGACAGGATTCGATCGAGCATCTCAGATCCTATGATTTTGCGGCGGATACGCGGCCGGCAGACGTGCCCCGCGCCCGTTACGAAGGCTGGCTCTACACGACGCCGCAGCGCATTCAGGAACTTGCCGAGCGGACGGCGGAGGCCGGGGTATGGAACGCGCCCACAATGGTGGTGGAACGCGCAATCCGGACAGACGCGGAAATGCGGGAATCAGCGGAACCGCTACCGGCAGCACTGCCGGACTGGCTGCGGACCGAACTGGAGGCAGACGGCCTGGAGACTATCTTTTCCGCACCCCAGCGCGAGGCGCTGGCGGCCGGACGCGGGGCACGCGCGGAGATGGTCTCGGCACTGGCCAAGGCCGGCGCAGGGATCCTGGCCGGCAGCGACTGCCCCGGCTGCCGTCTGGTCCCTGGCCGTTCGCTGCTGCGGGAGCTGGAGCTGATGGTGGAAAGCGGGCTCTCTCCGTGGCGAGCGCTGCAGACCGCGACCACCGATGCCGCCCGCTTTCTGGGCGAGCCGGGCGAAGGCGTGATCGCTCCCGGCCGTCGAGCCGACCTGCTGCTGGTCGAAGGCGATCCGCTAGCGGACATTTCTGTGATCCGGCGCCAGATGGGCGTTGTCGTGAAAGGGCGCTGGATTGCCGGCGCGGACATGGAAAGGCTGTTGCTCGATGCTTGAACCGCATACAAGGGGCGGCCCCGTCTTCAGGAACCCGACGGAGGTTGCGCCGCCGCTGGGCCACTATTCCCATCTTGCCATCGTTCCTGCTGGAACGCGCCTGTTGGTTCTGGCCGGGCAGACCGGCCACGCGCCCGACGGCAGCCTCCCCGAGAGCGCTGACGCACAGTATCGCAATGCACTCGCGAATGTTCTTGCGATCCTGGCGTCGGAGGGTGCCGGACCGGAACATATCGTGAAGCTGAACAGCTGGCTGACGGAGCCGCTCAGCCGCGAATCGATGCGGGCGGTGCGGCTCGATCTGCTCGGGTCGGCGGCACCGCCCGCAACTCTCGGCTATCTCTCCGGGCTGGCGTTGCCGATGCTGAAAGTCGAGATCGAGGCGTGGGCGGCCGTGCCCGTTTGAGCTGAGGGCTGCCGCTCAGGCTCCCGGCTGCTGGGAACCGATCCGGCATTCCATCGAAACACTGCGGACCATCACCATTGTCTCGATCTTGCGCGCAACGATGGCGGCACGATCCTGCGCGACGGACCCCTGGATGACCGTGATGACGACATTCTCTGCATCGCGGCGCATGCGAACGGACGTCGGCAACAGCTCCTGCTGGGCGAACAGGCCAAGGATGCGGCAAAGCAGGTGGGGGCAGGCTCCGGCGCGCACCTCGTAGGTCGCGTCCACCGGCAGCAGACCGAACACGGGGCTCATGCAGCCGAACCCGATGGCCAGGGCCAGGTGCCGAGGTGCCGCCCATCCTCCAGCAGGCGCCGCATGATCCGGTGCAGGATCAGCATCTGCTTACCATAATGCATGAATGCGCTCCCTTGATGATAAGGTGCATATCGCGCATTGGGGCTGCCAAGGCGGCGCTTTTATAGGCGAGAAACCCAGATTATGTGCCATAACGCGGCACGAAGACAGGGAACTGCGCACGATGGATGCTTCGGCTCTGGACGATTTCGACCGTGGCATCCTGCGGCTGATGCAGGTCGATGCCGGGCTGACCGCGTCCGAGATCGGTGAGCGCATCGGCCTCTCGGCGTCGCCGACGTCGCGCCGCATTGCGCGGCTGCGCACCGACGGCACGATCCGCGCAACGGTTGCTCTGCTCGACCGCCGACGGATCGGCCTCGATGCTCAGGTATTCGCGCAGGTCAAGCTGTCGGCGCACGGCCGCGCTCACCTCGAAGAATTCACCCGGGCAATCGCCAGCTTCCCGGAAGTGATGGAGTGCTTTGTGCTGATGGGGCCGGTCGACTTCCTGCTCAGGATTGTGACAAGCGACGTCGAGGCCTATGAGCGGTTCTTCTTCGAGAGGCTGAGCCGGGTGCCGGGCGTGCAGGAGATCAATTCGACGGTGGCGCTCTCGGAGATCAAGTCCACGACCGCGCTGCCGCTCAGGCAGCGGTAGCTCGAAAACGCCGGACACCGCGGGACTGCCGCCGGCCATACCCCTCCGACGGCCAGCCCGCTCTCAGGATATGGGCGGGTAGGCCGGAACCGGCATCGCGTCGTACAGAGCCTTTGCCCGGGCGAAGCCGATGTCGATGGCGCTGCGCCGCAGCACTGCGTCGCCCAGCACAACGGCGCGGATCTCGCGCGTTGCCGTTATGTCGGCGGTCGGGTCCCGTTCGAGCACGACGAGGTCCCCGCGCATTCCCCTGGCGATCGTTCCCGCGCGCGCCGCTTCGCCCATATGCTCGGCCGCGTGGATCGTGGACGCCTTCAGCACGTCGAAGGGGCTCATGCCCACTTCCCGGGTGAGGATCTCCAGTTCCTCGTGCAGGGACTGGCGGGCGACTCCGTTGGGGTTGGGAACGTCGGTACCCGTTACATAGCGGACACCTTCCGCGACCAGCGCCTGCGCCATCGCGATCGAATTCTTCACATTGTCCTTCCCCTGCATCACCATTTCGGGGTTATTTCGCCAGGACTGGAGGAAGGCCGACTGCTCGTTCATCAGGAACCGCATGACCGGGTCCAGGAAGGCTTCCGGATCGCAGCCATCCGGGCGCAGTCCGACATCATATTCGAACGTGTAGGCGACCAACAGGGTGGACTGCACCGTGACATCCAGATTGGCGCACATGCGTGCCCGGCGGGCGAAAGCCTCCAGGTCGAACCGCTCCGGATCGTTCGGGTTGGAGAACAGCTCGAACGTGTGCGCGATGCCCCGCTGGCCCAGCGCCAGGGCTTCCTCGGCGCGGATCGACTTCGGGACATGCCCCGTGATCTCCACGCCGAGGGCCCGGCATTCCGCCGCCAGCGCGTGGTAGGCTCGCGCATCTAGCTTGGTGTACGGCTTGGCATAATCATAGCCCCGCTCGACGATAAGGCGGGCCGCATGGCGTGCACCATCCGGGTCTCCGACCAGCCAGGAGATGTCCGGCGCCCAGATGGGGGGGTAGCCGTCGATCACCGGCGAGGCGACCCGCATGGCCGGGCCACGGATCCGCCTGGCCCGGACTGCATCGCGCATCGCCAGATATTCAGGTGTGCCGGCCATCACCTGGATGCGGGTGATCCCGGCCGCGAGGTACAGGAACATCAGCAGGTCGTAGGGAAGCGTCAGCGCATCGGCGCTCACGCTTTCGCCCATCAACGGAGCCCACATGGCAGCTGTCGAATTGACCGTCGGATGGCCGTGCATCTCCGACAGGCCGGGAATGACGAAGCCTCCGGTCGCATCGACGATGAGCGCGTCGTCGGGGGTGTCGCCACCCCCGGGCATCACATCGATGATCACGCCGTTGCGGATCAGGACATCATGGTCGGGAAGCGGATGGGGCGTGCCGACCGGGATGACGGTCGCACCTGTTATCGCGATCATCCGACCCGATGCGGCGACTTCGTAGAGATCCCGCGTGTGGGCGTCGCCGCGGAAGGCAAAGGCGGTGATGTCCTGCCTGGTACCGTCCACGAAGCTGGGGATGGGGCCCTCGGGCATCGGGGCCCCGCTGTCGGCCCCCATGCCCATCGGCAGCATCCGCATCAGCTGGTGGAGGTGGCAGGGGCAGTATGAATCGGCGCCCACGGGACGATGGATCATCGCTGTTGTCCTCTTGCCTGTGTCATCGGCCCCGATCTGGCGCCAAATGATCAGAATCGAACCTGCACGGTGGCCCCGAAGGTCCGGGGCTGGATCGTCGTCTTGTCCTCGCCGAAAAAGAATGCGCGGGTCAGGACCGGTCGTTGATCAAGCAGATTGGTCGCAAAGACGGTGAAATCCATCATGCCCGCAGTGAGTCCGGCACGGATGTCGAGTTTGCTGTAGTCGCCGTTCACGGCCGGCCTTCCACCGATCTGGAACGCGTCGTCGTAGGGGCCGTAATAGAGGTAATCGACCCGTGCGAAGGCCTCGTTCCCGCCCAGGCGGAAGTTCTGCTGCAGGCTCGTCGAGAGCGTATAGCGCGGTGAGCCGGGGAGGCGCGTGCCTTCGTCTGCCACGCCGGGCACCGTTTCGGTCAGCTCCCCATCGATAAAGCCGAAGTTCCCCGTCCAGATGGTATCGGGCAGGAGGTAGGCCACCGACTCCAGCTCGAAGCCCAGGATCCGCGCCGACCCGACATTGTCGATGAAGGTGAAGCCCCCACAGGCAAAGCAGGTGCGGGTCAGCTGGATGTCGGACCAGTCGATATAGTAGGCAGCGACATTGATCTGGACGCTGTCATCCAGCCAGCGTGTCTTTGCCCCGACCTCGTAGTTCCACAGCTTGTCCGGCGCAAAAAAGTCGGGGACGCCGTTCTGAGGCCCGAACGGAATGGGCACATTGGCCTGGCCGAGCCGGAAGCCACGGCTGGCCTGGGCGTAAACCGAGCCATCTCCATAATTGTAGTTGACCGCAAGGCGCGGGCTGAAATCCTCTTCGCTGTCCTCGTCCTTCGTGCTGAACGGCACGAAGAAAATGCCGCCTTCGAAGTCGATACTGGTATCGTACCGGGTGTAGCGACCTCCGGCCGTCACCGTCAGCGCGTCGGTGATATCGTAGCCGATTTCCCCGAAGACGGCGTAGGTATCGTATTTGTACTTCAAGGTTGCGTCGAAGACGTTCGGAGGGCCCGCGGTCAGCATGGAGAACTCGGCATAGTCCTCCTTAGAATAATAGCCGCCAATCAGCCATTTGAACGGCCCGTCCCCCTTCGATACCAGTCGCAGTTCCTGCGAGAAAACCTGGGCCGGTGCATTGATGGAGGATCCATTCGCGCTGCCGGGGGCAAAATTGAGAAACGAGAAGCTCAGGTCCTGCAGCGTCTCGGTCTTGCGATCATAGTAAGACGAGACACTTACGATCTCGGCGAAGCCCGCATCGAAATTGATCGCGAGCGTCCCCATCAGGAATTCATCGCGCTGGAACTGATCCTGGAGCAGCGGACGGCTTTGCAGGTCCCCCACGGTTTCAGGTGCAAAGACATCCAGGCCTTCCCCCGTCATCTTCTGGTAGTATCCGGTCAGGTCAACGGTCAGTCTGTCGGTTGGCTGATACCGCAGCGCCAGCCGGCCGCCATAGGTTTCGCGGCCGTTGATGTTCTCGAGATCGCGCGACGGGTCGTCGAATGTGCCGCCCACCTTCTTGTAATAGCCCGTCACTTCAAGGCCCAGGACGTCCTGCACCAGCGGCGTGTTGAAAGAGCCCGACAAGGCGTAGCTGAGATCGCTGCTTCGGGTGATGTCGATCCCGGCCCGCACGCGTCCCCTTGTCTCGGTAAGCGAGGGGCGCTGCGTGATGATCCGGATCGTTCCGCCCAACGACGACGCCCCGTAGAGTGTGCTGTTGGGTCCCTTGATGACGTTGATCTGCTCGACCCCGAACACGGAATAGTCGAGGTTGATCGCACCTTGCGACAGGGTCAGGGCCGTATCATCGAGGAAGAGTGCTACCGGCTGCTGGGTCAGGAAGCTGCTCGTTCCATCGCTCACACCGCGGATGGAAATGGAATTGCCGAACGGGTTGCCGGCGGGATTGAACTGTACCCCGGGAATAGATGTCAGATAGTCCGCAAAGCCGGCGGCATTGTTTCTCTCGAGCGTCTGGCCGTCGATCACCGAAACGGCAATGGGAACGTCGAGGATGGACTCCGACCGTTTGGTCGCGGTGATCAGGATTTCCTTCGCTTCGTCCGGGTCCGCCGCGGCGGCCGCCTCTTGCGCAACCGCCGGCATCGCCAGCACGGCCCAAGTCAACGAGACCAGGCTTGCGGCCATCGCAGGCCGTCCGATTACATTCCCCATTTGATCAGCTCCCGATTTTCTTCTCGATCGCCGTCACTGTTCCATAGGCCGGCCGGATCACCCACCCGCCGGGTCAACAAACGTCCCTCAGCACAAATCGCCCGTCTGATATCGAAATGAGGGGCGCGGCTCGTCCGGCGTCAGCGGCCCGGCTCGCTGGTCTGCCGGGTTTTCTTCGGGGCGTGGCCGTAGAATTGCTTGAAGGCGTGGGTGAAGCTGGCTGGGTAATCATAGCCCAGCATGTAAGCAATTTCGGAGATGCCGATGTCCGTTGTGGTCAGCAGGTCCAGCGCCCTCTCCATCCGGCACCTCTGGGTGAACTCATGCACCGTTGCCCCGAAGGTGGCCTTGAACAGCGCCTTGAGCTTGGTCTGGTTGATCCCGACCATTCGCGCGAGCTGGGGGATCTTGGGCGGTCGTTGATACTGATCCAGAAGAATGTCGCGGGCTTCATTCACCCGGTTGACGTCCCGTACCGAGGCCCTCACCGCGACCAGGGCGGGCGTGCGGCCCTGGCGGGTGAGGTCGGCAATCATGGTGCAGGCGATCTCGCTGGTCTTGGCCCGCAACCATGCGGCGCGAAGGTTCGGCGGATAGCTGTTCGCGCTTCGCAGAATGTCGTTGGCGGCGCGCAGGATGTCGGGGCCCAGCGGAACGATGCTGCCCTGCGTTTCCCGGCTGCCACGATGAAAGACGTGGGCGAGCGGGAGCGGGAGCGCCTCGGCCGCGAGCCCCAGTTCGGTGGTGAAGAATTCCGGTGCACACATGAGGACGAGCAGTCTCACCTGTTCCCCTCCAGTCAGTTCATAGTTGCTTTCGACGCCCGTCGGGAATGCCTCGACGAACGCGCCGGTGCCGTTGAGCAGAACCCCGCTGCTCAGTTGCAGAAGCTGGCCGGACAGAAGGATGCGGACTTTGACCGTCTGGCTGTCGGCCACGAAGATGCGCCGCGTCTGATGGTACTCGACCGTGCCCGCAAGCACATAGATCGAAGCAGAGAGGCGGACGATGTCCCAGTGACCGCTGCCTTCGCCCTGCGGTATCCGCAGCCGAAGGCCTGCGAGGCCGCCCGGATCGAGCTTCGCGGCAAGCCGGTCGAAGGCTTTGCCCATCGCATCGACGGTGCCGTCCAGTACGTCCAGTGGCATCACTGCCCATCGGCCCCCCGCCGCATCGGTTTCGATTTCCATCGGATCAACATGCCGCCGCGCCGCGCAGTCCACCAGCCCCGGCGGCGCACTGTCAGCGGACTGACGGGCCGGCGATCTGTGGGATTGGACGAAAGGATTACGTAATCGGCCTGCTTTCCCGAACCGCGCTTGCGGGGCCTGCGCCGGGCGGCCAGCCTCGGGAAAATCGATCCACGTCAAGGCCAGCGCGCATCATGGAGACGGACTCTGACTTCCGCAGCCTGGAAGGGTTGCAGGCACTGGTGGAAACCAGCCCGATCCATCGCCTGCTCGGATTCCGCGTCGCAGCCTTCGATGTGGAGGCGGCGACGCTCGTGCTTCGCGCGCCCGCCGACGGCAATGCTGCCCGTTCGGATGGCGCGCTTCAGGCCCATGGCGGCGCCATCGCGACCCTGATCGACAGCGCAGCGACATTTGCCTGCTGCATGCAGGTGCAGCGCAGTGTGCCGACCATGAACATTCGGGTGGACTATTTGCGCCCGGCTGCCGGACCCGAGTTGACCGCCACCGCGCGGGTGATCCGGGCGGGACGCACAACGGCGCTGGTCGATGTCGAGGTGGTTTCGGGTGGGCGCCTGGTCGCGGTCGGTCGCTGCGGTCATGCCGTCGGCATCTGAAGAGTGGGCGGCTGAAGAACAGGGAGCAAGGAATGCGCGCTGCACTCACGATGGCCCATGGCGGCCTGGAACAGATCAATATTGTGCAGGATTGGCCCGAGCCGGTAGCGGGCCCGGAGGACGTGGTGATCGACGTGGCCGCCTGCGCCGTCAACTTCCATGACATCTTCACCCGGCGCGGCATGCCGGGCATCCGGCTTGAGCTTCCGGTCGTGGTCGGGTCGGACATTTCGGGAACGATTGCGAGCGTGGGTTCGGGCGTTACCGCCTGGAAGCCGGGCGATCGGGTTCTGGTCGATCCGGTGTTCCGCGCAGCCGGCGTTGGGATGATCGGCGAAACGGTCGATGGTGGTCGTGCCGAGCGGATGAGGTGCGCCGCCGAACATCTGCTGAGGGTTCCGGATGGCGTGTCGCTGGAGCAGGCGGCTGCGCTGCCCCTGGCCTATGGCACGGCCTATCGAATGCTGATGACCCAAGGTCGGGTGAAGGCGGGCGACAAGGTCCTGATACTGGGCGCCAGCGGCGGTGTGGGCGCGGCCTGCATCCAGATCGCCAAGATGGCCGGCGCCGAGGTGGTCGCCTGCGCCAGCAGCGACAGCAAGCTGGACCGGCTGCGGGCGCTGGGGGCCGACCACGGGATCAACTATGCCACCGGGTCCGTGCTGGACGGCGTGAAGGCGCTGTACGGCAAGCCGCGCGTCGGTGGCGGGGGCGGAGTGGACATGGCGGTCAACTTCACCGGGGGCGACACGCTGAAGGAAACACAGCGCTGCGTCACCCAGGGCGGACGGATCGTGACCTGCGGGGCAACCGCGGGCTATGATGTCGGGCTCGACATGCGCTTCCTGTGGACCTTCGAGCATCACATGATCGGCTCCAACGGCTGGGCCGTCTCGGATCTGGAGGAGCTGATGGCGTTGATCGCCCGGGGCCGCCTCGATCCGGCCATCGACCGCATTCTTCCGCTGGAGAAGACCGCCGAGGCGGAGCGAATGCTGGAAGACCGCGAGGTCGTCGGCAAACTGTTGATCCGGCCATGACCGGACGTTTTCCGACCGGAAACCTGGGCGACATAATCTGTCGCGAGCCGGACCCGGAGGCCGGCTACATCGATCTCGCAACCGGCGCGACCCTGACCTTGCCGGTCCTCGACGAGCGCACCGGCCGGCTCGCCGCCGGTCTCGCCTCACGGTTCCCGCGCGGCACCCGTATCGGTATCCTGTCGCGCAACGGTGCCGGATTCACACGCCTGTACCTGGCATCGATGCGCGCGGGCCTTGTCGCGGTTCCCCTGAGCTACCGAATGCCGGCCGAGACCATCGGCTTCATGCTGCGCGACAGCGAATGCGCCGCCCTGTTTGTTGATCCGGAGTTTTCGCTGCTCGTGCCACCGGACATCCCCGTTTTCCCGACGGAAGGCGATTGCTTGGAGGAACTGGCCGGCGACCAGGTACTTCACCCGATCCGTCCGAGCCCGGGCGAGTGGTGCGAGATCCTCTACACGTCCGGTTCGACCGGCCGGCCGAAGGGCGTGCCGCTGTCTCACGAAGGGCAATTGTGGGCCCTGGAGCAGTTTCTCGCCGCCATCGGCCCACGCCTCGAGCGCACACTGATTGCCGCCCCGGCCTACCATATGAACGGCCTGTTCTTCACGACGGTTGCGCTGGCGCTTGGCTGGCGCAGCTATTCCGTCCCCGCATTCAATCCGCGTCAGTTCCTGGAGGTTACGGCGCGCGAGCGTCTGACCTGCCTCAGCGGGATACCTACGATGCTGGCGATGATGGCACGGCAGGAAGACTTGCTTGCAACGCTCGACCTCGGCTCCGTGACGTCGCTCACGATCGGGTCCGCGCCGCTCACTCAAGCCCTGATCGACAGGGTCAGAAACATCTTTCCGGCAGCTGAGATCCGCAACAGTTACGGCACCACCGAATCGGGCCCGGCGGTGTTCGGCCCGCATCCCGGCGGAAAGCCGCGTCCGCCGCTGTCGCTCGGTTATCCCTATCCCGGCGCGGAGTGGCGACTGGTGGGCGGCACGGCCGACGAAGGCGTCCTCCACACGCGGACTCCGGCGGTCACGGAAGGCTATCTAAACCTGCCCGAAGTCAGCGCCAAGCGCCTTAAAGAAGGGTGGTACGACAGCGGAGATGTGGTTCGACGCGACGCCGACGGGTTCTTCCATTTCCTGGGGCGAGCAGACGATATGTTCGTGTGCGGCGGGGAAAATATCTATCCGGGCGAGGTCGAGAAGCTTCTCGAACGGCACCCGGCCATTCTGCAGGCGGCCGTCATTCCGGCCGACGACGAGATCAAGGGCGCGATCCCGATTGCTTTCGTCGTTACAGCACCCGGCTGCACCGTCTCGGAGGGAGATCTGCGGCGTTTCGCGCTGCAACATGGCCCGGCCTATGCACATCCGCGCGCGGTGGTGTTCGTCGATGCTCTTCCAGTCGGCGGCACCCACAAGGTCGACCGCCGGGCACTGGTCGACCAGGCCACCGCGGCGGCGGAGGCCCTGGCACGCTGAGAGGCCGCCGGCCCAAGCGGGCGGATGGTTCCAAGGCACGGTACGATGAAGGGCTGTGCTACCCCGGCAGAGAAGCACGTCGGTCGCCGCCGGCTCGACAAGGGCTGGCTGAAAAAACCTCGGACCACCGAACACTTTCTGGCGAGAGCGCAGTCCGGGGTCCGAATATCGGTTCACCCCCAGACTTTATGGTGCGGTCGAGAAGACTCGAACTTCCACGGCCTTTCGGCCACAGCGACCTCAACGCTGCGCGTCTACCAGTTCCGCCACGACCGCACGCCGATTGCTCGGGAACGGGTTCCCGACTGGTGAGCGGGCGCCCTAGCAGTCGGGCCGCCCTGCATCAAGCCTGCATCAGGCAAGCTTTCGCACGAACACCGTCCCTGCCGAGTATCCGGCGCCGAACGAACAGATCAGCCCCACGTCGCCGTCGGCCAGATCGTCCGAATGCAGGTGAAACGCGATGATCGACCCGGCCGAGCTGGTGTTGGCATAGCTGTCCAGCACGGTCGGGCTCTCGTCCTCGCTCGCCTCATGGCCCAGAACGCGCCCCGCGATCAGCCGGTTCATCCCGGCATTGGCCTGGTGCAGCCACATCCGCCGCAGGTCGCCCGCGGCCAGCCCCAGCTCGCCCATGTGGCCGGCGATCATGTCCGACACCATCGGCACCACTTCGCGGAACACCCGGCGTCCCTCCTGCCGGAAAAGCTTGTCGGGCGCGCCCACGCCTTCGGGCGCGGCTCGATTCAGGAAGCCGAAATTGTTGCGGATATTGTTGGAGAATTCGGTTTTCAGCCGCGTTCCCAGTATTTCCCAGCGCTCGGCAGGCGCGATCTCGTCGGCTTCCACCAGAATCGCGGTTGCCACGTCCCCGAAGATGAAATGGCTGTCGCGGTCGCGCCAGTTCAGATGCCCCGAACAGACTTCTGGGTTCACCACAAGAACGCTTCGCGCATTTCCGGCCCGGATGAAATCGGCGGCGGTCTGGATACCGAAGGTCGCCGACGAGCAGGCGACATTCATGTCGAAGGCAAATCCCTCGATCCCCAGCGCTGCCTGTACCTCGATGGCGATGGCGGGATAGGCGCGCTGCAGGTTGGAGCAGGCGCACAGCACTGCATCGACGTCCTTCGGGTCCCGCCCGGCCCGGTCCAGCGCCTGCCGCGCGGCAGTAACCGCCATCTCCGCCAGCAACGATATCTCCTCGTCGCCGCGCTCGGGGATGCGTGGGCACATGATCTCGGGGTCCAGGATCGGACCCTTGGACATCACATGCCTCGCCTTGATCCCGCTCGCCTTCTCGATGAATTCCACCGACGAGGGCGCCAGCTCTGCCAGCTCTCCGCACGCGATCGCCGCCGCATTGTCGGCGTTGAACCGCGCCACATAGAGGTTGAAGCTCTCCACCAGCTCGGCATTGGAAATGCTGTCCGGCGGTGTGAACAGCCCGGTGGCAGAGATCACGGGGTTGGCAGTCAACATGTCCCTCCTAGACGGCATGTCCTCCTAGACGGCAACCGGCGCCGGGATGGCAGGGTGTGGATCATAGCCCGTCACCGTCACATCCTCCAGGCCGTAGCTGAAGATGTCGGCCACTTCGGCCAGCTCCAGCCGGGGAAAGGGCCGCGGTTCACGCGCCAGCTGCGTCTCCACCAGATGCGCATGGTTCAGGTAAAGATGCACATCGGCCCCCATCCAGACGATTTCGCCCGGGGCCAGCCCAACCTGCCGGGCAACTATCCTCAACAGCAGCGAGGCTTCGAAGATGTTGAACGGAAACCCCAGTCCCAGGTCGCAGCTGCGCTGGTAGAGAATGCCCGAAAGACGCCCGTCTGCCACGAAATACTGATAGGTCATGTGGCACGGCGGCAGCGCCATCCGGTCCAGCTCGGCAACGTTCCACCCGGTGAAGATGTGCCGCCGGCTCGCCGGATTGTCGCGCAATCCCCGCACCAGCGCCTCGATCTGGTCATGCTCGCGCCCGTCCGGCCCCAGCCACCGCCGCCACTGCTTGCCATAGACGGGGCCCAGCTCGCCCCATCGGGCCGCAAAGGCATCGTCGCCCAGGATCCGCCCCTCGAACGTATCGCGGTCCACCAGGTCGCCGGTCGCCCGGCGATAGCTGTCGAGCGGCCAGTCGGTCCAGATGTGCACACCGTCCGCCACCAGCGGGCGGATATTGGTTTCGCCGCTCAGGAACCAGATCAGTTCCCGGACCGCCGATTTCCAGTACACCCGCTTGGTCGTCACCAACGGCACCGTACCATCCGAAAGATCGAACCTCAGCATCGACCCGAACAGCGCCCGCGTGCCCACGCCGGTCCGGTCGCGGCGCTCGCTCCCCTTCGTCCAGACCTGCCGCATCAGGTCGAGAATCATATGTTCCGGGTGGGGCGGGGCCATTGCCTCCTGCTACCCCCGCGCAAACGGGCGTCAAGACACTATCCCGGGCCGGAGGCACTATCCCCGGTTGGGGATATTCCAGCAGGCGCCAAGGTCCGCCAACAGAAGGCAAGAAGAAGACGCCAGGGAGCAGACGAATGATCCGCATGATCGACGGCACGAACCGCGGCAGCAGCGAGAGCGCGCTGAACGCCATGCATGCCGATCGCAAGGCGGTCTTCGTCGACACGCTGAAGTGGAAGGTCCCGGTCCTCGACGGCCGCTACGAAGTGGACGAGTTCGACACCGAGCACGCCGTCTACCTGATCGCGACCCGCCCCGGCACCCCCGACGACTCCGGCTCGCATCTCGGCTCGGTCCGGCTGCTCCCCACCCAGCGAAAGCATCTTCTCGGCGATGTGTTCGGCGTGCTGGTCGACGGCGAAGTGCCGCGCGGCCCCGACGTGTTCGAGATCACCCGGCTGTGCACGTCGCCGTCGCTCGCCGATTGGGAAGCGCACAACAGCATCCGCGAGCAGCTGGCGACCGCGCTCATCGAATATGCCCTCACCATGGGCATCACCCGCTACACGATGATGACCCACATGGCCTATCTGTCGCAGTTGCTGGCGACCGGCTGGGACGTGGAGCCGCTGGGCCTTCCCAAAGAGATCGGCGGGCAGATGCTGGGCGCGCTCCAGGTCAATGTTCACGCCTCCACGCTGCAGCTGTTCCGGCAGAAGTTCAATCTGGCCGACCCGGTGCTCCGGCTCGACCTGACGGCATAGAAAGGGGCAGTCTTCCCGCGGCGATTTCCGACCCTGCGCCGTTCGAAGCCTGTCCCGTTCTCGGGCGCCCCGGCGCCGGCACCAGACCCGTTCCACGGCCCTCCCTGTGGTTCGAATGTCCGCCGGCGCCGGGGTCCCATCTTGCTCAGGCTGAATGCGCAAGGGCGCATCCAGTTCGGCCTTGCGGCCGGCGCGCGGTCGCGCTTGCGGCCTCCGGGCCGCTTTTTCGTTGGTCCCTGCGGGCGCTCCGCTTGCCTCCTCGCACTGGCTCGGGCGCGCGGTCGCGCTTGCGGCCCTCCGGGCCGTTTCTTGTTTTGGCACGGCCTGGCGGCCGGCGCGCGGTCGCGCTTGCGGCCTCCGGCCGAGCCATATTGCCGATTAACCGCTTGAGTGGCTTGCGCTCCTTTCACGACCGTGGAACAATCTGTCCGGGGTCGAGCATCGCGTTGCCGGGGGGCGGATGTCGCCGACTGAACTTGTGCCCGCCTTGGCGCTTCTCGCCATCCTGACCCGCGAACTGCTGTGGCTCAGCGCCGCCGGCATCCTGCTCTCCAGCCTGGACGACATCGCCGTCGATCTGATCTGGCTCGGCGGCATCGCGTTGCGCAGCCCTGATCCCCTGCCCGACCGCCCCCAAACCCCCGGCCGCTTCGCCATCCTGATCCCTGCCTGGGACGAGGCCGAGGTGATCGGCCCGATGCTGCGCCGCCTGGTCGCCACGCTGCACCACCCGGATTATCGCATCTTTGTCGGCACCTATCCGAACGATCCCGCCACCCGTGCTGCCGTTCTCGCCATAGACGATCCCCGCATCGTCCCCGTCGTCACCAGCCGGCCCGGCCCCACCACCAAGGCCGATTGCCTCAACCATCTGTGGCGCGCCGCCCGAATGGCCGAAAACGACAGCGGCAAGCCGTTCAAAGCCATCGTCCTGCACGACGCCGAAGACGTGGTTCACCCGGCTTCGCTCGACCTGTACGACCGGCACATGCCGGCGCTCGCCATGGTGCAGATCCCGGTCCTGCCGCTGGCCGATCGCGCTTCGCCCTGGATCGCCGGCCATTATCTCGACGAGTTCGCCCAGAACCACGCCAAGGACATGATGGTCCGCGCCGTCCTCCGCGCCCCGGTGCCGTCGGCCGGCGTCGGCACCGCGATCGCGCGCGATGTGCTCGCCGGCCTCGCCGGGCCGGACGACGCCCCGTTCGACGCCACCAGCCTCACCGAGGATTACGAGCTCGGCCACAAGATTCACCGCATGGGGCTGGCCGGCCGCATGGTCCGCCACCGCCATGCAGGCGAACTGGTCGCGACCCGCGCCTACTTCCCGGCCACGCTCGATGCCGCCGCCCGGCAGAAATCGCGCTGGCTGGTCGGCATCGCGCTCTCCGGCTGGGACCGGCTGGGATGGACCGGCAGCCGCGCCACGCGCTGGATGCTGCTGCGCGACCGCAAGGGCCTTTTCACTGCGGCCGTCGCGATGCTCGCCTATGGCGCCCTCGCGCTCACGCTCGCGCAGCTGGCCGTGCGCGCCATGGTCGAGCAATCCGTCGGCCACCCGCTCCCGCCGCTGCTGGGGCCGGCCGATGCGCTGCTGCCCGCCTTCCTCCTGTTCAATGCGGGGCTGCTGGGCTGGCGGCTCAGCATGCGCGCCGGCTTCACCGGGCGCCACTACGGCCCGCTCGAAGCACTCCGTTCGATCCCCCGGGCCGTGGTCGCCAACGCCATCAACTTCGTCGCCGCGCTCCGCGCCATCGATCGCTACCGAGACACCGTGGCCGACGGCTCGACCGCCCCCTGGGAAAAGACCGTTCACCGCTTCCCGGCAGAAGCCGCGCCGCATGGCTGAGGCAGCCCCCGCCCGCCACGGCAGCGCGCTCCGCGTCTACCAGATTCTCATCATCCTGGGCGTCGGCTGGCTCGCTGGGCGCCTCCCCGCCCTGTTCGACGACCAGGCGGCCGAGCGAGCCGGCCTGATGGCCGCCATCGCCCCCGCTGCGAGCGCGGCCGCCGCGCCCGCCAACATCGATACCGCCCGCCTTGCCGCGGATGTCGCCGCGCAGGTTGCATCCCAGGTCGCGAACGAAACCGTCGCCCGCCTGATCGCCGCCGGCTGGGGCCCGCGCAGCCAGCCGGCGCAGATCATCCTCCAGCAGCCGGCCTATCCCGCCGGCGCCCGCCCCGCCGAAGCGACCGTGCGCATCGTTCACGAGTCCCCCCCGCAGCTCGCCGGGCTGGACTACAGCCTGCCCCCCGGCCAACCCCGGGTTCCGGCCGGCAAGATCCCTGCACCGCCGCCGGCAGCGTCGGCATCCTCGTCGCTGGGCACCGCGCAGGCGCACGCCGTCGCCACCCAGGGCTATGCGGCGCTGCAGGCGGGGAACAAGCGCGAAGGCGCCCAGCTGCTCGCCGCCGCCGCCGAAATGGCACCCGACGCCCCCGAAGCCGGCACCTGGGCCGCAGATGCAAGGCGCCTCACCCGCCGCTGGTCGGTCGCGGCCTATACGCTTGCGCGAAGCGGCGGGCTCGGCGACCCGCTCGCCGCCTCCCCCGTACTCGGCGGCGGCCAGAGCGGCGCCGCGGTCGGCTACACGCTCGATCCGCTCGCCCGCCGCCCGATCACGCTGGTCGCCCGGGTGACGGCCGCAGCAGGCCCCAGCGGCAGCATCGACCGAGAGACCGCCGAGGCCGCGTTCGGCGTGCGCGTGCAGCCGATCCCGGATGTGCCCATCGCCTTCGACGTGGAGCGTCGGGTCGCGCTCGGTCTCTACTCCCGCAACGCGTTCGCCGCCCGCGTCTCCGGCGGCACCGCCACCGCCGCCAGGGTCGCCGGCCGGCCCGTCAATCTGGAGGTCTATGGCGAAGCCGGCGTGGTCGGCTTCAAGTCCAGCCCCGATCTTTACGCCGGGGCACAAGCCCGCGGCGCCACCCCGCTGTTCAGCCTCGGCAAGGTCGATCTCGACGCCGGCGCCGGCCTTTGGGGCGGAGTCCAGCGCAGCTTCGGCGAGACCGCGTCTCGCCTCGATGTCGGCCCGTCGGCCAAGTTCCGTATAAAGCCCTGGCCGTTCGCAGCCCAACTCGACTACCGCTTCAGAGCCGCAGGCAACGCCTTGCCCGGCTCAGGCCCCGTGTTGGTGGTGTCCGGCGAATTCTGATCCACGCGCGCAGGAAGCACGCCGTCATCCCAGCGAAAGCTGGGATCTCCCCGCTCGACAACGCAAACCCCGCCTAAGCACCAGCCCCCAGCGAAAACCGCCCCAGATGCCGCCCCCGCGCGTCGGCATAGTGGCTCCGGATCAGCGCCACATCGGCTTCATAATCCCCGCTCGGCCAGATCTCGCCGCTGATGAACACGGTCCGCACGCCATAGTCCATCACGGCGAACACGATCGGGACTCCGGCCAGCCGCGCGATATGATAGAATCCGGACCGCCATTCGCCCACGCTGCCGCGCGTCCCCTCCGGCGCCACCGCGATCAGCAACTCATCCGTCGCCTCGAACGCATCCACGGTCGCCCGAACCAGGTCCTTGCCGCCCGATCGGTCCACCGGCACCAGCCCGGCGGCCTTCGCCAGCCACCCCAGCGGCGGCCTGGCGAGGCTCGCCTTTCCCATCCAGCGCAGCCGGATGCGGTATTTGCCCGCCGTCGCGATCATCCAGATGCCGTCCCAGTTGGACGTGTGCGGCGCCGCCAGCACCACAGCTTTCGCGTGCAGCGGAAAATCGCCAGCCGTCTTCCACCGCCCCAGGCCCAGCACCGCGATCGAAGCCCAGCGGTAGAGCTCAGCGCCCAGTCCGCGCCACGGCACAGACCTGTTGGTCGCCCGGTCGTAGCGAAGATGCGTGCCCGGCTCGTTCACCCGGCCGGCCGGTCGGCAAGGGCCGCGGTGCCGCCGTTGTCGTTGGCGATCCGCCGCCGTTCCCCCAGCAGCGCCAGGATTTCGCGGGTGAAGAACTCCGCCATCAGCTGGTTCACGATCCCGATCCCGCGCTCGGCCATGTCGGCGGCCTCCAGCTCGCCCACATGCGGCGCCACCCGCGAGAAAAAGTCCCGCACTTCCAGCTCGGCAAGGCTGTGCATCACATCGGCCAGTCGCCCGAAGCCGTCGCCGGCATAGCCGCGCTCCTTGGTGAAGCCGATCTTCATGCCGTCGATCAGAAGGCGCAGGATGCGCTGGTCGCGTGGGCTCAGCGTGCCGTCGGGTGCGATAGCGATCACACCGGCGGCAACCGCATCGGCAAGATGATCGGGCTCCCCCCCATTCGCTTCCATGAAGGCGACGGCATCCACGCGGTCCCCCTCGGCATCCAGCCGGGCGCGAAGCAGATGGTCGATGCCGGGCAGCATCTGCGGCTCCAGCCAGTGCGGCTGCTCGCCCGAGAACAGCGACTTGATGACGGACAGCGGCAGGAACCGTTCGTCCTTCAGCCGCCGGATCGTCAGCAGGCGGGCCAGATGCTCGTCGGAATAGGTGGCGCTGTTGCGCGCGGTCCGGTCCGGCTCGGGCAGCAGCCCCTCGCGGATATAGAAGCGGATCGTCTCGCGCGAGACGCCGGCTGCCTTCTCAAGATCACGCATGCGCATGGGGTCCGCTACAGCCCCGCAAGCGTCTGCGCCACCGCCTTCTGCCACGCCGCTCGGCGCTGCCCCCGCTGGTCTGCGGATTGCGCAGGTTCGAACCGCCGGTCGGCATGGACCATCGCGGCGCCCGCCTCGCCGAGGTCGGCAAACACTCCCGCCCCCACGCCCGCCAGCATCGCCGCGCCCAGCCCGGTCGTCTCGATGCTGCGGGGTCGCTCCACCACAAGGCCCGTCGCATCGGCGATGTCCTGGCACAGCCAGTCGTTCGCCGTCATCCCGCCGTCCACGCGCAAAGTCGTCGGCACCACCCCGTCGCCGCGGAACGCATCGATCAGGTCGGCGGTCTGCTGGCCCATGGCTTCCAACGTCGCCCGCACGATATGCGCCCGTGTCGTCCCGCCGGTAATCCCGGTCAGCGTGCCCCGCGCCAGCGGCTGCCAGTGCGGCGCCCCCATCCCGGCAAAGGCCGGCACGAACGTTACGCCGCCACAGTCGGGCACCGATTTCGCCAGCGCCTCGGTTTCGGCTGCGGCATCCACGATCCCCAGCCCGTCGCGCAGCCACTTCACCGCGTCGCCCCCTACGAAGATCGAGCCCTCCAGCGCATAGGCGCGCGGGCTCGACGACAGAAAGGTCGCCAGCAGCCGGTGCCGGCTGATCGGCGGCGCGTCGCCGGCGTTCGCCAGCAGGAAGATGCCGGTGCCATAGGTGCACTTCGCCAGTCCGGGCCGGTCGCAGCCCTGCCCGATGGTGGCGGCCTGCTGGTCCCCGGCCATGCCGCTCACGAACAGCGGCCGCCCGAACGCGCGCGTCTCCGCTAGCAGCCCCGCCGTCGGCGCGATCGCGGGCAGCGCGCCCGCCGGCACCCCGAACAGGTCCAGCATCGTCGGCGACCATTCGGCACGCCCCAGGTCCATCAGCAACGTCCGCGACGCGTTGGTGGCATCGGTCAGATGCGCGGCCCCGTCCGTCAGCTTCCACAGCAGCCAGCTCTCCACCGTGCCAAGCGCCAGGTCCCCGCTGTCGGCCGCGGCCTTCACCTGCGGCCAGTTCGCAATCGCCCAGCCGATCTTTGTCGCCGAGAAATAGGGGTCCAGCAGCAGTCCGGTGATTGCCTGCACGGCGGCTTCATGCCCCTCCTGGCGAAGCGCCGCACACCGCCCTGCGGTGCGCCGGTCCTGCCACACGATCGCCGGCGCCAGCGCCTCTCCGGTCCGCCGGCTCCAGAATACCATCGTCTCGCGCTGGTTGGTCAACCCGATGGCCGCCACCCGGTCGCCCACCCGGCCCAACACCTCATCGCAGGCAGCCTTCGTCAGCCGCCAGATCTCGCCCGCGTCATGCTCCACCCACCCCGGCTGCGGGAAATGCTGCGTCAGGCCATGCTGCGCAACATCGACGATCTCCCCTTGCCTCGTAAACGCCAGCGCACGCGTGGAAGTGGTTCCGGAATCGATCGCCAGGATAAGGTCGCCCATGGCTGCCATTGCTGGCGGGTTGCGCCCGCAACCGCAAGGCCCGAAAGCAGGCCGAACAGGGGAGTGTTGAGATGCGATTCACCGGCAAGACCGTCCTCGTCACCGGCGCCGCCTCGGGCATTGGCCGCGATGCCGCGATGATGTTCGCCGCCGAAGGCGCGCATGTCTATGCACTGGATTGGTCCGACGCCGTCGGCGAAACCGCCATCGCCATCGACGCTGCCGGGGGCAGGGCGGTCGCCCTCACCGGCGACGCTGCCGACGAAGCCTTCATCGCCGGCGCGGTCGACCGGGCCGTTGCAGACACCGGCCGTCTCGACGCCGTCTTCGCCAACGCCGGCATTTCGGGCGGCATGGCGCTGCTGAAGGACGTGGGCGTCGACGAGTGGGAGAAGGTGCTGCGCGTCAACCTGATCGGCGTCTTCCTCGCCATCCGCGAGGCGGCGCGCGTTATGGTCCCCCAGGGTTCCGGCGCCATCGTTGCCACCGCCAGCGTCGCCGGCATTCGCTCGGGCGCGGGCGGCATGCCCTACTCCGCCTCCAAGGCCGGCGTCATCAACCTGGTGCAGACCAGCGCCAACCAGCTCGGCGGCACCGGAAACCGCGTCAACGCCATCTGCCCCGGCCTCACCGAAACCGGCATGACCGCCCCGATGTTCGAAGGCGCCCGGGCTCGTGGCCGCGAAGACAGGCTCGGCCAGCTCAACCCGCTCCGCCGCTACGCCCCCGCTTCCGAACAGGCGTCGGTCGCCGTCTTCCTCGCCTCCGAAGATGCCAGCTACATCAACGGCCAGGCCATCGCCGTCGATGGCGGCCTCTCGTCCAGCCACCCAACTGTGCCAGGTAAGTTCGTCTAGGGCGCTGCCGGCGCCAGCAGCTCGCGCAGCGCAAGCACCGCCGCCGGATGGTAGATCGTTGCGTGCGTCTCGCCCGGCAGCGGATGGTAGGTCAGGGTCACGCCCGGCGCGGCCGAAAGCGCCGCCACCAGCCGGTCCATCGCCGACTGCATTTCGCGGCCCTCGTCGGCGATGCTCAGCCACAGCCGTGCGGGCGGTCGCCCGGACTTCAAAAGCCCGCCGGCCAGCAGCCCGGCCGCCTCGCGGCTCAGCGTCTGCCGGTTCCACCAAAGGCTGGGGCTCACCGCCACGAAGTCGGTGAAGGCACCCGGCGCGCGCAGCGCCGTCTCCACCACGAAATAACCCGCCAGCGACTCCCCCATCAGCACCGACCGGCCCGACGTCGAATATTTCCCTTCGATCGCCGGCTTCAGCTCCTCCACCAGAAAGTGCCGGAACCGCGCCGACTGACCGTGCGTCGGGAAATCACGCTGCTCGCCGGAGTCCGCAGACGGGTCGGTCAGCTCGCGGCGCCGGTCCCGGCTCTCCAACCCCACCAGGATCGCCGGCTCCAGGCTCCCCCACATCGCGCCGAGCTGCAGGATGCCGGCGATGTGCACGAAATCCTGCTCCGGCCCGCCATCCAGCAGATAGACCACCGGATAGCGCCGCGCCGTCTGATAGCCCGGCGGCAGCGCGATGGTGATGCGTCGCGTCTCCCCCATTGCCGCAGACGCCAGCTCGAACGACGATCCCACCGTGACGGGAACGCCGGGGCCGGACAGTGTCGGCGGCGCCGCCACCCCGCGCGCCGGGAGCAGGATCAGGGCGAGGACAAGAAGAATCTGGCGCATGCCGCTGCGTAGCCCGGCCCTGTGCTGCGCGAAACCGACTTGTGCCCGGCCGATCCAGAAGCTACCCGTCGTGCATCGGTGAAGGTGCCCGGGTAAGACCGGGTGAAAAGGGAAGTCGGTGCGGGGAAACCCAAATCCGACGCTGTCCCCGCAACTGTAACCGGCGTGGAGCTGCGCATGTTGCCACTGTCCGGAAGGACGGGAAGGCGCGCAGGGCCGATACGCCGGGAGCCAGGAGACCTGCCTGCACCGGTCGTCCAGTCACGCCGGCGGGGACTCCGGGGCGACCGAGAAGAAGCTGTGCCCGCGCTTCATCGAGGTGCAGGCATGTCTTCCGATCGCACGGGCGACGAAAGTCGAACCGTTGCGAAGGAAGGCCCCAGGCCATGCTGCCGACTCCCATGTTGCCCCGCTCCCTGTCCGTCTGCGCCGCGCTGGCTCTGCTCGCCCTCGCGCCGGCGCACGCCGCGGATGCCCTCCCGGATAACAGCATTCTCGTCTCCGCCCGCGCGCCCGTCACGGCGCTCACCATCGGCGCCTCCGTCACCGTGCTCGATCGCGCCGATCTCGAACGGCTGCAATCCCCGGTCCTCGTCGACATCCTCCGCCTCCAGCCCGGCATCACGTTCAGCCGCAACGGCGGGGCAGGTGGCTTTGCCGCGCTCCGCATCCGCGGCGCCGAGGCCGAACAGACGACCTTCGTGATCGACGGCGTGAAAATCTCCGATCCCGCCAGCCCCGGCGCCGGGTTCGATGTCGGCACGCTTGCGTCGGCGCAGATCGCTCGCGTCGAAATCCTGCGCGGGCCGCAGTCGCTCGCGTGGGGCAGCCAGGCGATCGGCGGCGTCGTCGCCATCGAAACGCTTGCCCCCACCGACGATCTCCAGGCCTCCGCCCGCGCCGAAGGCGGCTCGCGCGACAGCTGGCTCGCCGAAGCGCAAGGGTCGGGCACGCTCGGTCCGGTGGCGCTCTCGGTCGGCGGCAACTGGCGGCGCACGGACGGCATCAGTGCGTTCGCCGAAAGCCGCGGCGGCTCCGAGCGCGACGATTTCGAAACCGTCGGCGCCAACGCCCGCGCCCGCGTCCGGCTCACCGACACGCTCTCGGCAGACCTGCGCGGCCGTTTGCAGTCCTCCGAATTCGGCGTGGACGGCTTCGCGCCCCCCAGCTTCGCGTTCGGCGACACGCCCGACCGAGGCAAGTCCCGAGAGGCCTCCGGCGCCGCCGGGCTGCGCTTCGACAATGGCGCCGTCACCGCCCGCGCGGGCTGGCAGATCGCCGATGTGCGCCGCCGCAGCTTCACGCCCGGCAACACCCCCGAAACCAGCTTCCAATCGACCGGCCGGTTCGAGCGGTTCGACGCCCAGGCCAGCTGGAAAACCGGTGACCTGCTGACGCTCGCCGGGGGCCTGGAGCGCGAAGTCTCCCGCTTGGACACCAGCTCCGCCTTCGCGCCGGAACCCGAGACTGCCCGCGCCACGCTGGTGGGCGGCTTCCTCCAGGCCGTCCTCACCCCCGTCTCCGGCGTCGACCTGCTGGGCGGCATCCGCCACGACGACCACAGCCGCTTCGGCGGGGCGACCACCTTCGCCGCCTCGGCCAGCGTCCGCCCCTGGGCCGCCCCGATCCGGCTGAAGGCGGGCTACGGCGAGGGCTTCAAGGCACCAACCCTGTTCCAGCTCTTCTCCGAATTCGGCAACCAGGCGCTCGCCCCCGAACGCGCCACAGGCTGGGACGCGGGCGCCGAGATCGACCTTGGCACCGTTGTCGCCTCCGCCACCTGGTTCGAGCGCCGCACGCGGAACCAGATCGATTTCGTCTCCTGCTTCTCGGTTGCAAACCCGCTCTGCGACGACGGCCGCTTCGGCTTCTACGACAATATCGCCCGCACCCGCACCCGCGGCCTCGAACTCGTTGCCGGCTTGCGCCCCACGCCCGGCCTCAGGGTCGACGCCCACTACAGCTACACCGACGCCCGCAACCGCACCGAAGCCAGCCCCAACGCCGGCCGCTTCCTCGCCCGCCGCCCGCAGCACAGTCTCGCCACCACGATCGACTGGACGGCAGACGCCGGCTGGAGCCTCGGCGCCACCCTCGCCCATGTCTCGGCCAGCTTCGACAACGCCTCGAACAGCCGCCGCTTGCCCGGCTACGTCACTGCAGATGTGCGCGCGGCGATCCCCGTCACGCGCAATCTCGAACTCTACGCCCGCATCACCAACCTCTTCGACGAGCCGTACGAGACCGCATTCCAGTACGGCCAACCCGGCCGCCAGGCGTTCCTCGGTGTCCGCGCAAAGCTGTAGAAAATCTTCCCCTGCACGCGGGGGAAGGGGACCGCGCGAAGCGTGGTGGAGGGGTGTCGCGCTCGCCGCCTTCCTCCACCTCGCCGCGCAAGCCCAAGCCAAAATCCCCATCAGGATCGTCAGCACCAACCCCTGCACCGACGCTGTCCTCCTGAAGGTTGCGCACCCCAGCCAGATCGCCGCCCTCAGCCACTGGTCGCACGACCCCGCCGGCACCTCGGCCCCGCTCGATATTGCCCGCCGCTTTCCCGCGCACGGCGGCACTGCGGAGGAGATCGTCGCCCGCCGCCCCGATCTGGTCTTCCTCGACAGCTTCACCCCGCTCGCCACCCGTTCCGCCCTCCAGCGCCTCGGCGTCAACAGCGTAACGCTCGATGTGCCCGCCACGATCGAACAGTCGCTGGCCCAGGTCCGCGCCATCGCCGAGGCCGCGGGCCAGCCCGCGCGCGGCGCCGCGCTGGTCGCCGCCATCCGCGCCGAGCTGACAGCAGCCCATCGCGCCGGCCCGTCCCGGCCGGCGCTGATGCGCATGGCGTCCGGCCTTGTGCCCGGCCCCGGCAGCCTGTCCGAAGCGCTGATGGCGAACAGCGGCCTCCACAGCCTGGCGTCGGGCTACGGCTTCCATCATGCCGGCGTCCTGCCGCTCGAACCGCTCGCGCTCCATCCGCCGGCGCTCCTCATCACAGACCGTCCGGGCGCGCTGCACCCGATCGTCGGGAAGCTCCCCGTTCGCATCGCCAGCTTCGATCGGCGCCTGCTGAATTGCGGCGGCCCCAGCCTGATCCCGGCCGCGCGCCGCCTGGCCGAAATCCGGGACGCGCAGCCTTGACCCGCGCCCCCCTCCTCGCTTCCCTCACGACCCTGGTGGCGCTCGCCTTCCTGGTCAGCCTTATCGCCGGCAAGGTCTGGATCACCCCCTGGAACCTCGTCTCGGGCTCCGCGCAAGCGCTTATCATGGCCGAGCTTCGCCTGCCCCGCGCGCTGCTGGGTCTCGGCATCGGCGCCATGCTGGGTGCATCGGGCGCGGTGCTGCAGGGCTATCTCCGCAACCCGCTGGCAGACCCGGGGCTGCTCGGAGTGTCGGCGAGCGCCGCCTTCGGGTCGGTCCTTGCCCTGTTCCTCGGCCTCGCAGTCACCCCGCTGGTGGTCGCCGCCTTCGGCATGGCGGGCGCGCTCGCAGCGATGGCGTTGCTGGCGTTGCTGGCCGGGTCCACCGGCCCGACCGGCTTCATCCTCGCCGGGGTCATCCTCTCCAGTCTGGCGGCCTCGCTCACCGCGCTCCTAATCAGCCTCGCGCCCAACCCGTTCGCGCTGGAAGAAATCGTCACCTGGCTGATGGGCGCGCTCACCGATCGCAGCAGGGCCGACGCGGCCGTCGCACTCCCGTTCATCGCAATCGGCCTCGCGCTTCTTGCCGGCACCGGCCGCGCGCTCGATGCGCTGGCGTTGGGCGAGGCCACCGCCCGCTCGCTCGGGGTCGATCTCGGCCAAACCCGTGCCCTTGTGATCGCCGGCACCGGGCTCGGCGTCGGCGCCGCCGTCGCCGTTACCGGCGTGATCGGCTTCGTCGGCCTCATCGTCCCGCACCTGCTTCGCCCGCTTGCCGGCGAGCAACCCTCGGCGCTCCTCCTGCCCTCCGCGCTCGGCGGTGCCGTCCTGCTGCTGTTCGCCGACGCCGCCGTCCGCCTCGCCCCGGGCGCCACCGAGCTGAAGCTCGGCATTGCCATGTCGCTGGTCGGCGCGCCCTTCTTCCTGGCGCTGCTGTGGCGCCACCGGGCGCGGCTGGCATGATCCTCGAAGCTCGCCATCTTGCGCTCGCCCGCGGCCCCAGGACCGTGCTTCGGCATATATCGGCGCGCTTCGAACCCGGCACCGTCACGATCATCCTGGGCCCCAACGGCGCCGGGAAGTCCACCCTTCTCGAAGCGCTGGCCGGCCTCGTCGGCCCGGCCGCCGGCGCCGTCACCCTCGGCGATACCCCGCTTGCCGCGCTGGCTCCGCGCGTCCGCGCCCGCGCCATCGGCTACCTGCCCCAATCCGCCCCGCTGCACTGGAACATGGAAGTCGCGCATGTCGTCGGCCTCGGCCGCACACCGCACAGGGGCCGCTTCGCCGCCCCCGCGCCGGCAGACCGCGCCACCATCGCTGCCGCCATCGCCGCCGCAGACCTCGAAACCCTCGCCAACCGGCCGGTCCATACCCTCTCCGGCGGCGAACGAGCCCGCGTCCACCTCGCCCGCCTGCTGGCGGGCCAGCCCGCAGTTCTCCTCGCCGACGAGCCGCTCGCCAATCTCGATCCCCGCCACCAGCTCGACATGCTCGCGCTGTTCCGAACCGCCGCCACGGCGGGCGCGGCCGTCCTCCTCGTCCTCCACGATCTCCAGGCAGCCGCCCGGTCGGCAGACCAGCTCCTCCTCCTTGCAGACGGCGGGCTGCTCGCTGCCGGTCCGCCAGCCAAGGTCCTCACCCCCGCACTGCTGAAGCGCGCCTTCGCCATTGACGCCCAGGTCGAGGACACCCCCGCCGGCCTCGCCGTCAGCTGGCGCTGACAACGCCGGCGCGTCAACCGCATATGTCGGATTCATCCAAGACGGCGACGCCGAGTGGCGCCACAAACCCGCTCGGGTTTACACGACAAGCTTGATGGGATGGACCTCGCGGTCCCGCCGATCAGGGTCGGGAAGGGGCCGGCGCAACCGCGACGGCCCCTTCAAACGTCTGCCCAAACCCGATGTCAGGCCCGCAACACCGCGGGTCAGGCCAGGACCCGCCGCCGCCGCGCCATGCCGCCCACCAGCCCGAACCCGGCGATCATCATCGCCCAGCTCGCCGGCTCGGGCACAGCCGGCAGCCCATAGCTCCCGTCCGGCCGCTGCTCCAGCAACCCGCCATCCTCCACGATCAGCGTGAAACCGGTGGGGACCACGATCGAGGTCAGCTCCATCGTGTTCCAGAAATCGAGCTGGCCGTTGGTCTGCGCGAACAGAGCCGTCGAGATGAAGAATTCCTCGCCCGCCTCGACATCGAAGCTCAGGTCCAGCTGCCGGTCGATCGGCCCCGCGGCCTCGCACCCCAAGCCGTCGCCGAAGCACACCGATGCAAGGCCGATGCGGCTGTCCAGCAATGTCGAGACATGCTCGGGGTGCGTGTCGCGCAGCAGCAGCGAAAGCTCGCCCGTCGTGGCGACGGCGCGATAGTCCTGCCAGCCCGACCCCGAAACATACTGACGACCCAGCGACTGCCCGCGATAGGCGGCGATGAAGCCCTGCACGCTCTGGGGTGCACCCAACGCCGTCGCCGACGCTGCCGGCCCGGGCGTAAAACTGCCGTCCAGCCTGAAACTGTAGGTGATCCGTGCCGTCGTTCCCGGCGCGCCTTCGACCACCTGGTTGATCGACATGCCGCTGTAGGCGATGGCGCCGACCTGGGCGCCCACTCCCGTGGCGGTGCTAAGGATCTCCGCTCGCGTCTGCCATGCAACCGACTGCGTCCGTACGTCGGTCCGCGCCAGCGGCGAGGAATAGGCCGATATGGCCGATACCGTCTCGCCCGAAGTGAAATCCCAGCTGATCGGATCGATCACCACCGCGCCCTCGTAGAACGACCCGGCATAGGCCCCGGCATAGGAGCCGGCCAGGGTGTCCACGACTTCCGCCTGAACGGAGAAAACCGGGGCAAGCACGGCCGCCCCCAAAATAAGGCCTCGAATCGGCATGCCCGCCCCCTATGTTGCAACAAGCCCGTCGCAGACTGGTCATCATCGTCCGGAACGTCAAGGAAACAGGCATTAACCATGCCGAAATCACCTCTTCGCATTTGTGTAGAACAGAGATAGAACAAAACCATGCTGAATTTCTTCGCCGTCATCATCGAGGCTTCGCCGTGCTGACCCACATCAGCGTCCGCGGCGCGCGCGAGCACAACCTGAAGTCGGTCGACATCGATCTTCCGCGCGACAAGCTCATCGTCATCACCGGCCTGTCGGGCAGCGGCAAGTCCAGCCTGGCGTTCGATACTATCTACGCAGAGGGGCAGCGGCGGTACGTGGAATCGCTGTCGGCCTACGCCCGCCAGTTCCTGGAACTGATGCAGAAGCCCGATGTGGACCATATCGAGGGGCTCTCGCCCGCGATCAGCATCGAGCAGAAGACCACCAGCCGCAACCCGCGCTCCACCGTCGGCACCGTCACCGAAATCTACGATTATATGCGCCTGCTCTGGGCTCGTGTCGGCGTGCCCTATAGCCCCGCCACCGGCCTCCCCATCACCGCGCAGACCGTCAGCCAGATGGTCGACCGCGTCCTCGCTCTCCCCGAAGGATCCCGCATCCTGTTGCTCGCGCCGGTCGTGCGCGGCCGCAAAGGCGAATATCGGAAAGAGATCGCCGAGTGGAAGAAGGCCGGCTTCCAGCGCATCCGCATCAACGGCACCATCCACGACATCGAAGACGCGCCCGCGCTCGACAAGAAATACAAGCACGATATCGACGTCGTCGTAGACCGCCTCGTCGTCCGCCCGGACCAGGCTGGCCGCCTTGCAGAAAGCTTCGAAACCGCCCTGAAACTGTCCGAAGGCCTCGCCACGGTGGAACTGGCAGACTCCCCTCCCTCCCGCGCAGCGGAGAAGGGAGGGGCCGGGGGTGGGTCAGGAGGCGAAACCCTCACCTTCTCCGAAAAATTTGCCTGCCCGGTCTCGGGCTTCACCCTGCCCGAGATCGAGCCTCGCCTGTTCTCCTTCAACGCCCCCCAGGGTGCCTGCCCCACCTGCAACGGGCTCGGCGAAAAGCTCTTCTTCGCCCCCGATCTCGTCGTCCCGAACGAACTGGTCAGCCTGAAGGACGGCGCCGTCGTGCCCTGGGCCAAATCCAGCCCGCCCTCGCCCTATTATATGCAGGTTCTCGGCTCGGTCGCCCGCGCGTTCGGCGGCACGCTCGACCAGCCCTGGGCCAAGCTCCCCGAAGAAACCCGCACCGCCATCCTCCACGGCACCAAAGGCAAGGCGATCGCGCTCACCTTCGCCGACGGGCGCAAGACCTACGAAGTCACCAAGGCATTCGAAGGCGTGATCGCCAATCTGGAAAAGCGCTTCCGCGAAACCGAATCCGCCTGGATGCGCGAGGAACTCTCGCGCTACCAGGCTAGCGCTCCGTGCGAGGCCTGCCACGGCGCCCGGCTCCGTCCCGAATCGCTGAGCGTAAAGATCGCCGGCGAGCATATCAGCCAGTCCACCGCCCGCTCCGTGCTCGACGCCGCCCAGTGGTTCCTCGCGCTCTCCGCCCAGCTCAGCCCCAAGCAGAACGAGATCGCCGCCCGCATCCTGAAGGAGATCAACGAGCGGCTCGGCTTTCTCTGCAACGTCGGCCTGGGCTATCTCAGCCTCGATCGCACCTCGGGCACTTTGTCCGGCGGCGAGAGCCAGCGCATCCGCCTCGCCAGCCAGATCGGCTCGGGGCTGTCGGGCGTGCTCTATGTGCTCGACGAGCCCAGTATCGGCCTGCACCAGCGCGACAACGACCGCCTGCTCGAAACTCTGAAGCGCCTCCGCGATCTGGGCAACACCGTCCTCGTCGTCGAACATGACGAGGATGCGATCCGCGCCGCCGACCATATCGTCGACATGGGCCCCGGCGCCGGCAAGCTCGGCGGCAGCGTTGTCGCCGAAGGGTCTCTGGCCGACATCCTGGCCCACCCCGCCAGCCTCACCGGAGACTACCTCGCCGGCCGGCGCAGCGTCCCCGTGCCGCCCAAGCGCCGCAAGGGCAACGGCAAGAAACTCTCCGTCACCGGCGCCCGCGCCAACAACCTCCGCAATGTCACCGCCACCATCCCGCTCGGTACCTTCACCTGCATCACCGGGGTTTCCGGCAGCGGCAAGTCCAGCCTCGTGGTCGACACGCTCTACCCGTCCGCCGCCCGCGCGCTGAACGGCGCCCGCATCCACACCGGCCCGCACGACAGCCTGACCGGCCTCGAACATCTCGACAAGGTGATCGACATCGATCAGTCCCCGATTGGCCGCACCCCGCGCTCCAACCCCGCCACCTACACCGGCGCCTTCACCCACATCCGCGACTGGTTCGCCGGCCTCCCCGAAAGCCTCGCCCGCGGCTACAAGCCCGGCCGGTTCAGCTTCAACGTGAAGGGCGGCCGCTGCGAAGCCTGCCAGGGCGACGGCATGCTCAAGATCGAGATGCACTTCCTCCCCGACGTCTATGTCCAGTGCGACGTGTGCCACGGCAAGCGCTACAACCGCGAGACGCTGGAGGTGCACCACAAGGGCCACTCGATCGCCGACGTGCTCGACATGACGGTCGCCGACGCGGTGAAGCTGTTCGAAGCCGTCCCCCCCATCCGCGATCGCCTTCGCATGCTGGAGGAAGTGGGCCTCGGCTATGTCCATGTCGGCCAGCAGGCGACCACGCTGTCGGGCGGCGAGGCCCAGCGCGTGAAGCTCGCCAAGGAACTCAGCCGCCGCGCCACCGGCCAGACCCTCTACATCCTCGACGAACCCACCACCGGCCTGCATTTCGAAGACGTCCGCAAGCTCCTCGAAGTCCTCCACGCTCTGGTGGACCAGGGCAACAGCGTCGTCGTGATCGAGCACAATCTGGAGGTCATCAAGACCGCCGACTGGGTGATCGACCTTGGCCCCGAAGGCGGCAGCGGCGGCGGCCTCATCGTCGCGGAAGGTACACCCGAACAGGTCGCGAAATCCACCGCCAGCTTCACCGCAGGCTATCTGAAACCGCTCCTCAACGTCGCCAAAGCCGCCGAATAGCGGCACGGCCATCAAGCTCCCCTCCCTTCCAGGGAAGGGCTGGGGGTGGGTGCGTCCCGCTCGACCCAACTTCCGAGCATAACGACCTTCTCCCGCACCCTGTAAGCCCTACCTTACACCCCGGACCCGCCTCCCGACGTTAACCTTAACGAATTGCAAGACATCATCCCCGGCACGAATATTGCACGTAGAACTCATGGGCCGCGCCCCCGGTGCAACGATCACCAAGCCAGGAGACGATCCATGCCACTGCGCAACCTCGCGGCAGCCGCAGCCGCCGCCACGACCCTGGGCCTGTCCGCCATGCCTGCCGCCGCCGTGACCATCGATTTCGAGGAGCAGTCCTTCGGCGCCGCCGTCGCCAGCCCGCTCGCCTACCCGGAAGTCAGCTTCGCCTCGTCCACCGGCCTGTTCGCCATCGACGGCGCCGGCGTCCTCAGCAGGGACATCTGCACCTATTCCCCGGGCACCTGCGACGGCACCCTCACCGTCACCTTCGCCGCCCCCGTCTACGATCTCAGCTTCCAGACCCGCGGCGAGAACGCCCCCGGCACCCTGTTCGTCCAGATCCTGTTCCAGGGCGGCGGCAGCACCGACATCGAGCTCGGCTACGACAACATCTTCGCCACCCTCGACACCCACGATCTCGCCGCCTGGTCCAACATCATCGGCCTGGTGATGAGCTCGAACGACGGCAACGGCGTTACGTACGATAACTTCACCTTCACGGTCGGGGACGGCGGCACCGGCGGCATCCCCGAACCCGCCGCCTGGGCCCTGATGATCACCGGCTTCGGCCTGGTGGGCGGCATGGCAAGGCGGCGGCGGATGGGGACCGCGTAACCGGCGCAAGCAACCCCTCGCCCTCAGGAAAGGGCGCGCCGACCCCAGCGGTCCGAAGGACGGGCGTAGCCAACGCTGGGGACCGCCCACAGACGAGTGGGGTGAGGGCAGCGCGGGCCCGGCGATTCCTATCCTGTCCGTTCGCTTGCTCAGCTGGATCGCAGCATGGCCCGGTTTAGACAGGCTGGCCAGCCTGGTGTAAGTTGCGTCGACGTGGCTGCCGCCACGCGGAGAATTCCCGCCCTATGATAGCTATCCCGAACCCACCCCAACCCGGCCCGGCGATCGGGCGCCAAAGGAGGTGATTGGTGGCTGATGGGCAATTCGATCAGCGCGTATCCGAGATGCTTCGAGCCTTGCAGGCAGAAGGCTTGCTCAAGGCCGAACGCGTCCTGACGACGCCTCAGGGCCCCCTCATCGAAACGACGGCCGGGCCCGCGCTCAATCTATGCGCCAATAATTATCTCGGCATCGCCAAGGATCCGCGTGTCACGGCAGGCGCCATAGAGGCTGTGCATCGCTGGGGTGCCGGCCTTGCTTCCGTCCGATTCATTTGCGGAACGCAGAAGCTGCACAAGGACCTCGAGGATGCAACCGCCGTCTATCTCGGATATGAGGATGCCATCCTGTTCGCTGCGGCGTTCGATGCAAACGGCGGCGTGTTCGAGCCGTTGCTCGGCGAGCAGGATGCAGTCGTCTCCGACAGCCTGAACCACGCCTCGATCATCGACGGCGTCCGGCTTTGCAAAGCCCGCCGTTATCGCTTTGCAAACGGCGACATGGACCAGCTCGAATCCCGGCTGCGCGAGGCACGGGAAGAGGGTGCGCGGACCATCCTCATTGCAACCGACGGTGTCTTCTCCATGGACGGGCATATAGCAAAGCTGGATCGGATCGTCGCTCTGGCCGATCGCTACGGCGCGCTCACGCTGGTGGACGATTGTCACGCGACCGGTGTTCTGGGTCCACGGGGACGCGGGTCTGCGGCGCATTGCGGCGTCGACGGGCGCATCGATATCCTCACCGGCACCTTCGGCAAGGCGCTGGGCGGCGCAATGGGCGGCTTCGTCGCCGGCCGCGCACCGGTTATCGAGCTGCTGCGGCAGCGCGCCCGACCCTATCTCTTCTCGAACGCGCTCGCGCCCGCGATCTGCGGCGCTTCGCTGGCTGCGATCGGCATTTCCGACAGCGCGGATGGCGACAGGCTGCGCGCGCAGTTGGCGGCAAACGCGGCGCGCTTCCGCAGCGCCATGACGGCCGCAGGCTTTCGTCTGCTGGATGGCAGCCATCCGATCATCCCGGTGATGCTCGACGATGCCTTGCTCGCGCAGCGCATGGCGGCACGGCTCCTGGAGCTCGGGGTTTACGTCACCGCCTTCTCCTTCCCGGTCGTCCCCCGCGGTCAGGCCCGGATTCGCACGCAGATGAGCGCAGCTCACACCGCCATGGATATCGACCGCGCCGTCGAAGCCTTTGTCCTGGCCGGCTCCGAACTCGGGGTTCTTGCATGAACACGAACGGCATGTCCGCGCTCGCCAAGCTAAAGCCGGAGCTGGGCATCATTGATCATGGTCGCCGCGGCACTGTCATCCATCGTCCTCATGACAGGAGATCAACGTCAGGCGCTTGCGCGCAACGGAGTTCTGCGTCAGAAATTCCAGGTGATATTTGTCCACTTCATGGTCGGACTGCATGAATATCTCGACTGCCCGGTCGTAATCGTCGGTGTCCAAAAGGAACAATAGGCTGTCCCCCTCATCCGATTCTTCCAGAAACACCATCTCCATTCGCACACCTTCGTCCCGAAGCGTCTGGCTGACGTCGCCCGAACGACTGTTCATCATTTTTGCCCAGGCCCGCACCGCATCGCGGGAACCCGGACGAAGTGTATGGCGGGTGCAGATGAAGTTGCGTCTTGTCATTTCCGGCCTCCTGCTCCGAACGTCGAACTCGCACATCGCTCGAAGACGCCCATCGAAGAATGGTCCAGCGCCGCGACACGGCCGTTTGTCCGAAGAAAGCGGACGCGAGGGCATGGGGCATCATGGCCGTCATAGGTGGCGATCGGGCCGCCGATCGCGTGGTCGAAGACATCGCCGCCCAGCGGTGCAAGCACACCGTTCCAGATCGGTCCGTCCACGAAGCTGAGGGCCATCCCCGCATCCGTAGATGTAAGGGTCAATATACCGGATTCGGGATTGCGATAGTCTCCGACGAATTCCGTCGGCCTCGCCGCCGCATCGGGCGATCGGCCCCAGCCCGTCTCAAGCTCTGCCAGCATACCCGCCCTCTGCCTTGCCGCCCTGGCGGCGATGAGCCCCGACCAGGGCTGCGGCGCAAGACCGAGGCAAAGCTCCAGCAGACGGTGCTGGACCGCGGTGCCGACCGAACCCGACCCATTGATGAGCACGGACAGGCCGATCGCCTGATCCGGAAGCAATGCGATGCGCGAACGCCAGCCGATGTCCCCGCCGCTGTGTACCGCCATCGGACGACCGTGGAGTTCGGTGACGAACCAGCCGAGCCCGTAGGCGGCGAAGCCCGATTCACAGGTTCCGACCCATAGTTCGCGATCGCCGACCGGCACATGGATATGCGGCGTCCAGAGCTCCTGCCAGATTGCGCGCGGCAACACCCGCTGCCCGTCGATGCTGCCCTCGCCCAGATTGAGCGCAAGCCAGCGCAGCTGGTCTGCCGCCGAGGACAACAACCCGCCGGCACCCGGCCGGGTCCATGCGGCGGCCTCCGCTTCGATCAGCCGGTCGGTGCGATCGAACACATGGCCGGTGGCGAACCGTGCCGTGGGCGCGGGGTCTCGTGCAAGCGCATGTGCGAGCCCGGCCGGCCCCAGCAGACGGTCGTAGAGCAGCGTATCGATCGACAGACCGGTCAGCCGCTCCATTGCGAGAACGGCTGCATCGAATGCAGGATTGCAATAGCTGAAGGTGGCGCGGAACGGTCCGCTGCGGCGCATCGCGCTGAAGCGTCGGATCAGTTCGGCCGGATCAAAACCGACCGCCAGGCCATAGTCGGCCAGGCCGCCGCGCTGCAGCCCAAGACGATTCGATAGCAGATCGCGCCAGCTGATCTCCCCGTTGATCCAGTCGGGCTCGAAGCAGAGTTCGGGCAGCAGCCGGGCGACCGGTTCGTCGAGATCGAGCTTGCCTTGCTGGGAGAGCGAAAGCGCGAGCGTTGCAACGAAGGCCTTGGTCATGGAGGCGATGTTGAACAATGTGTCCGGCTGGACCGGGCCATCCTCCGACATTTTCCTGCGGCCGTAACAATGCACGAACCGACCTTGCGGCGTGATCAGGGCGATCGCGGCACCCGGTACCCGCGATTGCGCCAGCAGCCGGTCGATCCCGGCAGCCCATTGCCGGGGAAGTGGAAGCACGCTCTCGGTGATACCTTCGGCGAGCGCATCCGGCACAGCCGGACTCATTGTTCCAGTCCCGCCGGCAGGCCAGCCACGGCCATCCATTTGCCCATCACGCCGACCCAAGCCTCAGAAGGTGCGCTTGTACCCAAGGGTCACGCGGGCACCTTCGGCATAGGTCGTTGCGTAGAGGTCGTTGTATACTTTGATCAGCGGCGTGATGTAGCGGTTGTTCAGGATATTTTCGCCGCCGAGGGCGAACGTTCCGCCCCAGGCGTCGACTTCGACAAGGGCATCGAGCACGAAGAAACCAGGAACATTGGTATCCAGGGTCTCGTAGTTGCCGAAGGGAACCAGGGGCACATCCGCGCCGAAGCCGCCACGACGGAAGCTCTGTGTCCCTTGTAGCCGCAGCCTGACATCCGGGTTCGGACGATAGCTGACATAGCCTGTAAGCCGCGTCGGAGTGATGCGATCCGTTGTCAGGCGCTTGTACACCGGGTCGGCGTCGTCATCGCGACGGAACTTGCCGTTCTGGTAGGTGAAGATGCCGCCAACCGAAACTTTGTCGGACGCCTCGATATCGAGCGTGGCCTCGACGCCCCAGATCTTTTCGCGCTGACGCAGGTTGATTACAGGACAGGGCAGGGCGCCCGGCTCGAAGCAGGCCGGATCCGGATCGGAAATCGTCTGCGCCGAAAGCGGTGCATTGGTATAGAAGACCGCACCCGTGGCATTGACCGGACCCCGACTGTGCCGGAAGCCGATCTCGTACTGGGTCGTGATCGCCGCCTGCGCATTTACGAGGCTGGGGTCCCCCGGCTGGCCGATTTCCGCCAGACCGACATAGGCGCGTCCGAGCTCCGAAATCTCGACACCCTGAGACAGTCCGAAATAGATTTCGCTGGACGGTGCCAGAGACACGACAACGCCGGCGTTGAACAGCGTTGCATTGAACGGCTGCATCGGGCCGCCATTGTAGATAAGATCGTCGCCCGATTCGAAGATGTTGGTGACGACGAACCGCTCGGCACTGGGGCGGGCCTCCTCATGGCGGATACCGCCGGTGAAGATGACATCACCCGTCTTGACCTTGAACTGGGCGAACCCGGCATAGCCCTTCAGCCGGACCGGCGGCGAAATCGGCCGATTGGGCCCACCCGTGTTGTAGAACGGTGCGACTCCCGGATTGTACGTTACCGGCCGCTTGACGGAGCCGCCGAATTCGGACGTCCGGATCAGGGAGTCGTTGATATAGTCGAACCCGTAGGTGACTTCGAGCGGGGTCTCGAGCCCGACCGGAATCTGGGCGGTGAGGCTGCTGCGGAAACCGACACGCTCGTCTGTCATCGGGCTGGTGAAGCTGCTGAGTTCCGGAACGTCTCCGCCGTCTCCATATATCTGAACGTAGAACAGCTTATTCTGCTGGAAGAATAGTTTGACGTCCAGCAGCTGCCCAAGAAAATTCTCATTCGTATAGCTGGCGCTCAGAATGAGGTTCTGCTGGAATTGATCTTCTGCTTCGGCAAAGGGTTGCGGCGTCGCCGTCAGGAAATCATCGGGATGCTCGAGCCCGGCCGGCAGCTTGAGCGTTGCGCAGTCCTCGTCAGCGCAGGAGTAGAATGTGTAACCCGGCGGCAGATATTCCTGGCTGAAGTTGCGGCGAAAGAAATTGCCGGTGACCCGAAGCTCGGATGTATCGGTCACTGCGTAACCGACATTTGCGTCCACATTGAATATGTGAACGTCCTGGGACAGGTTCTTGCGCCCGCGGGAGTCGTGCGTCGGCCGCGAGCGGTTGTAGCCGGCGCCGATGTAATAATCCCAGCCATTCCCCGGCTCCGCACCGATCCCGATATAGCCGCGCGCCGACAGGCTGTCCCCCAGTGCCTGAGGATTGAAGCTGGTTGCGAGGTTCAGAATGACTTGCGGGCTGGTGGTCCGGCCCTGCCGGGTGGAAAGGTTGATGACGCCCCCCGATGCACCGAAACCAAAGACCGCACTGGCGCCGCGATTGACCTCGATCCGCTCGACAGCGATCGGGTCGATGAGCCCGAGATCGAAGCCCGAGCTGCGAAGCAGCTGGTTCACGGGAACCCCGTTGACCAGCACCGAGGCCGGCCGGCCGCGGATCGTCGGGCCGGTCGCACCGCTGAAGGATGTTTCGTTGTTTGCGATCAGGCCGGGTATTCCCTTGCCCAGAACATCGAAGAGATCGGTCGATACGCTGACCTGGCTGTTCAGGCGCTCGCTGGAAAGGATGGAAATCGAGCCGGGAACTTCCGATACCGTCGTCGGGGTCCGCGACGCGGTAACGACAATGTCGTCGCGCTGCTCGTCGGTTGTCTGCGCACCCGCAGCCGTAGCCCAGGCAATCGCCAATACCGAAACCAGTCCCGTTCGCATCATCATATTCCTCCCTTGTGCCTGGACGGAAACCACGCAGGCCTCCGAACGCCGTAAAATCGCCTCCAAGGGTGCAGTCGTTGGGCACCCTTCCCCCCAGCAGCGGCGCATCGTTGATGCGTGCGCCATCGGCCGGGCCACTGTCGCGATACTGAAGCTCCCTGTCGGAAGAAGCTACGTGCCGGGGCGCCGTGATCGCGCGATCCTCTTCTTGTAACGGGGCGCAGTCAGAAGAAACTTGTGCCCGATACCGGCTCGGCGTTCACGCAGCGGCCAGAATCCTGTCGTAGGAAATCCGATCGATTGCCGCTTCGGTATTGATCACGACGACGCGGCTCGACCGATCGAGCTCGAGCAAGGCACCGATCTCAGGATGGTCTGCCGCCTCGATCAGGGCCGCGAGCCCTGCGGCGCCGGTTTCGCCCATTTCGATCACCGGATCGCCATGGGCGCCGCGCCCGGCAAGCCGCATTGCCCGGGCCGCAGCGGCATCGCCGATCGCGACTCCACTGTGGGTTGCAGTGCGTAAAACATCCCATGCCAGCATGGAGATTTCGCCGCACGCCATGCCGATCATGATCGTGGGGTGTTCGCCGCCGACGATCTCGGACTCGCCGCTGGCAAGACTGCGACGCAGACTGTCGACGACATCGGGCTCGACGGCGATCAGTCTGGGCCTGGTGGCACCGTGGCGCCGCCACGCCGACATCGCGATCGCCGCTGCCAGCCCGCCGCAGCCGACCTGCACGAAGATGTGCGTGGGCGGCTCCTCTTCAGCCAGCTGATCCAGAATCTCCTCGCCCAGCAGAGTATAGCCCTGCATGATACGCTGGCAGTGGGCGACATAGCCCGGGAACGAGGTGTCCTGCAGCATGATCATGCCGTCGCGCCGGCTGTCTGCAGATACGCGGGCGATTGCATCTTCGTAGTTTCCGTCGACAGGAACGATCCGGGCGCCGAACTCGGCAATGGCATCGGCGCGCGCCTGCGACACCCCGTGCGGAAGATAGATGGTGCACCGCGCACCCAGCGATTGCGCACCCCACGCCAGCGAGCGGCCATGATTCCCGTCGGAGGCGGCGCAAACATGTATGTTCGCCGCGTCGGCGCGATGCTTCCCTGCCCAGATGGCGTCATATCCCGGCCTCACGCCGGCCCGTGCCGCAACCTCGTCGCGCAGATGCTCCCCAAGCGCATAGGCCGCACCCAGCGCCTTGAAGCTGGACAGCGGACGGCGCTGGCCTTCGTCCTTGATCCACAATCGCGCGACGCCGCTAAGCCTGGCGAGGCCCGGCGCCTCGACCATGCGGGTAGGGGCATAGACCGGCCAGCTCGCCAGATCCTGGACAGCCGAACGACAGCCCTCCAGCGGCATCGCCGCGCTGGCCGCCGGCCCCGGGGCACAGTCCGCAGACAAAGACATGTTTCGGGTTGCAAGCATCGCCATATTGAACAGAAACCTCTCTCGATTGAAGCTGTCGGGAATCGCTATTTGCAGCAGGGAGGCAGATGCTCGGTGAAATAGCGGAACAGCATTCGGCGGTAATAGGGCGAGTTCTCGACCGAATTGTGTGTGCCACCCGGCACGATCATCATGTCGAAGCGCTTGTCTTCGCGGATGAAAGCATCTGCCAGCCGTAGCGTATGTGCGAGCGTGACGTCGCGGTCCTGGTCCCCATGCACCAGCAGTAGCCGGCCCTTCAGTCGGGCTGCGAGTTCGGCGTTCGTCGAATAGCCCGGCCGCCCCGCACCCTTTGGAGGAAAGCCGAACTGATATTCGGTCGAGTTCTGCTCGTAGATGTTCATGTCGTCGTTGCCGGCGCCGGCCACGCCGACCTGGAACAGGTCCGGGTAGGTCAGCATCGCCGTCACGGTCATCACGCCCCCGGCGGAATAGCCCGTGATGCCTGCGCGTCCCAGATCGATGAACGGGTGGCGTGCGGCCAGTGTCCGCAGAGCGGCCTCCAGATCCGGCATGGCGAAGTCCCGCGGGTTGCCATGGCCGAACAGGGCAAAGTCGCGGTGGCGATAGGTGGAACTCCCCCGCATGCTGGGCTGCACAACGATGTAGCCGAGCTGTGCCAGCGCTTGTGGGATGGCCATGTCGTAAGGATTGAGCGGATCGAAATCGATCAGGAACGGCGCCTGTGTTCCCGGCCCGGGATAGACATGGGCGATCACCGGATAGCGCCGCGCAGGATCGAAATCGAACGGCTTGTACATCACGCCGTGCAGATCGGTCTTGCCGTCCGCGGCTTTCACAACGAACCTTTCCGGCGGCTTCCAGCCGGCCGCTTCGAGCAGCCCGAGGTCGGCGGTTTCCAGGTCCAGAATGGCATTGCCCGCGCGGTCGCGCAGCACCGATCGCGTCGGCAGATCCGGGCGCGAGACCGTGTCCACAAGATAATCGCGGCTCGGCGACAAGGCGCCGGCGAAGTTGCGGTGGTTGCCCTCCCCGGGGTCCAGCAGGGTCACCCCCGATCCGTCGATTGCCCCCCGATAGGTATGGCGATAATGTGGATTCTCCCCCGCTTCGCGGCCCGCGGCGGTGAAGAACACGTCGCCCCGCACGGCGTCGACGCCAAGAATCTGCTCCACAACGAAATCGCCCCGGGTGACTGCGCTGATCCGCCTGCCGTCGGCGGCGTGACGGTCCAGATGCTTCCATCCATCGCGTTGGGTAAGCCAGACGAAATCCCCGCCGGGGATGTCCGTCATCTCCGCATAACGAATGTCGATGTGAACCGGGTCCGCCTCGGCGATCAGGGTTCGAACCTTTCCCGTGGCCACATCGGCACTCACCAGCTCGCGCTGCCGATAGCCGCGCGCAATCCGCACGAATCGCACCGAACGGCCGTCTGCCGACGGCCAGACGCCGGTCACACCAGCGCGTCCGAAGCCCCCGCCCAGATCAGTGTGACCGATCATCTGGCCCGGCCATCGATCGGCTTCGATCTTCTTTCCCCGGCCGGTCTCCGCATCGAACACCCACAGCTCGTGCCGTTGAAGGGTCGCTTCCCCGGGGTGCGAAGTCGGCCAGCTGGTGACGACGGGGCGCGGTCGCGCGAGCGAATCGATCGCGTGGTCCATCGGCACGCCGCGCCAGTCCCAGCGCTGCACATAGAATTGCGACGAGCCGGGCCCGAACCACCGCACCGGCGACGCCCCACGCTGATCGTAGGGCGACCTGGCATCGATGGCGAAGCTGTTCAGCGGCTCACCATCGGTCGTCAGCCGCTGCTCCCCCCCGGCCTCGTCAACCAGATAAAGATCATGATCTCGCACGAACACCTGGAAACGACCATCCGGCGACCGGCTGCCCTGCGGTCGCAACGCCGGTTCGGGCGCAACAGCGACGCCTTCGACGGGCCGGCAATCGCCGACGTTGCAGCGGTACTGCCGACCGGCGAACGTAAACGCGATGCGGGCAAGGTCGCCGGAGACGGTCAGGCCATCCAGCACGAGCGTTTCCGGCGCGACCGCAATGCCGTGACGGCGGGACAGCGCGCGCGCGATCGCGACCGCGTCCAGCAATGGCCGCTTGCTGCGGCTGCGCGGCTCCACAAGCTCGAACCGAACCCGGGAGGTATCACGAAAACGGTACCAGAAATTGTCGGTTCCAGCGATCCAGTTGGGCGACACCCCGAGGTCGGCAACCAGCCTGCGCATCTGCTCAGCCGAATATCGTTCCGCGGCCGAAATGTCGGAGCTGCCGGTGACGGGCATCGGGGCGGCCGGTGGGGCAGGCGCCGCGGCGGCGCTGCACGCACCCGCGACAAGCACCCCGAGAAACATCGCACCGCGCCCGATCATCCGCATCGCATCGTATCCAGATTGCCTATCGATGGATCAAGCTACGGAACTCCGGCAGAACATGATTTCGATAATGCCATGCGTTTGAGTGGATTCCTACGCCGGGAGCAACATTTGCCGGAAGATAATTGGCGCCGTCTCGTTCAAACATGCTGTGGCGTTTGGTCGGTTTGCAGGAGCAGCGTGGCATGGTTTGGCAGGCGCGTTTCAAGTCGATGCAGGAAGGGAACAGCGAGGAATGGGCTCGCGTCCTGGATCGTGAGCAGGCGACCCAATGGGGAGAAGTCGCCAACGAAGCGCTGACCCTGCTGGCGAGCATCCGGAATGCGGACCCGCTCGGCTATCCCGTGAACGTCTACGAACATTCCCTGCAGTGCGCGACGCGTGCGCTGCGCAACGGGGCGTCCGAGGAAACCGTCGTCGTTGCCCTCCTCCACGATATCGGGAACCTCCTTGTCCCGCATGATCACGGCATGGTTTCCGCGATGGTTCTTGCGCCCTATGTGAGCGAGCAATCGGTCTGGCTGCTCCGGCATCACGGGGTGTTCCAGCAATATTATTATATGGGTCAGATCGGGCTCGACCGGAACGGGCGCGAACAGTTTCGCGGCCACCCGGCGTTCGAGGCGACGGCCAGCTTCTGCGAGCTTTGGGACCAGGCATCGTTCGACCCGAGCTATGACAGCTTTCCGATCGAGACCTTCGAGCCGATGGTCCACCGGATCATGGCACGCCCGGTTCGCAGTCCGTCCGCCGCCTCCAGACTGGCGCTGGATTGATGCCGGTTGCCGGGCCGCGCGATCCCGACGGTGCCGAGCGGCATGCCCGGGGCAGCGCCGATGCGATGCCCCGCCATATCGGGCTCACAAGCGCCATCTTTCTTGTCATCGGCAACGTCATCGGGTCGGGAATATTCCTCACCTCGGGCCTGATCGCCCGCGACCTCCCTTCTACAGGCGGATTGCTTGCAGCCTGGCTGATCGGCGGCGTCATTTCCCTGCTCGGCGCCCTCAGCTACGCCGAACTCGGGGCGACCTTTCCGCGATCCGGCGGCCTCTATGCCTATCTTGGCGAGGCCTATGGGCCGATGACTGCCTTCCTGTTCGGCTGGGCATCGCTCACAATCATCCTCACCGGGCAGATCGCCGGCATCGCCATCGGATTCTCCGAGTATCTTTCGGTATTCTGGCCCGCCGCGAGCACCACGAACGTGCTGAGCGAAGTCACGATCCCGGGTTTGGGCGTGCGCACGCTGTCGGGGGGTCAGCTCGTCGCGGCCGCCATGATCCTGATTCTCTGTGCGATCAACATCGCCGCCCTCACGGGAAGCCGCTGGTTCGCGGTAGCATTGACTGCAGTCAAGGTGCTTGTCCTCGTGCTGATCGCGGGCCTCGCGCTCGGCGCGGGCAACCCGCTGCCGCCGATCCGCTTTGAAATGCCGGCCTCACAGGGCTTCATCGCGGCACTCGCCTTGGCGATGATCCCGGTGCTGTGGACCTACGAGGGCTGGGCGAACCTCAGCTTTGCCGCCGGAGAGATCAAACAGCCGCGCCGGAACCTGCCGCTGGCCCTCACGCTGGGCATCGGCGCGGTGACGCTGATCTACATGCTGGTCAATCTCGCCTATCTCAGTGCACTGTCGATCGAGGACATGGCCGGCGTGGTGCGCATCGGCGAGGCGGCGGCCGGCGAACTGGGAGGCTCCAGCGGAGCCGCCATTTTCACGGCTATCGCCCTGCTGTCGACAGCGGGATGCAACGCTGCGCTGATTTTCGTCAGTGCCCGCATGCTCTACGCGATGGCGCGTGACGGTCTGTTCATGCCGGCAGCGGGCCGGCTACATCCACGCTACGGTACGCCCGCCACGGCCGTCGTGCTGATGGGCGGTTGGGCCATCGTGCTCGCGTTGAGCGGAAGCTACGAGCAACTCTACACCTTCGTGATGGTCGGGGTTGCCCTGTTCTCCACGCTTACCGGGCTTGCCGTCGTGATCCTGCGGGTTCGCCGGCCGAACCTTGAGCGCCCCTATCTCACCCCGGGCTATCCGGTGGTGCCGCTTGTGTTTGCAGGGGTGATGGGCCTGCTCGGGTTCAATACGTTGCTCGTGAAGCCGGTGGAATCGCTGATCGGGATCGGGCTGATCCTGTCCGGGCTGCCGCTCTACTTCTGGTTCCGCAAACGATCGACCACGGCGGCCGCCCCCGTCTCCCGCAACGTCGTTGCCCAGGATGGATGAGCGAGCGGTGCGGCATCGCCTGTCCCGCCTCTCAGGCGGCCGGCTTGACGGCACGGCACACATGATGAACGTTTCGGCTTGACTGGATCAGCAACGAAACGGAGCCTCATGCGCCGAGAGAAAATCTCGCTCGACTCCTTTGATCGCAAGCTGCTGGATACGCTGCAGAAGCGGGGCCGTCTTTCGAACGCGAAGCTGGCACTCGAGGTGGGGCTGTCCGAAAGCGCCTGCTTCAACAGGCTTCGCAGGCTGGAGCAGCAGAAGGTTATTCTGGGCTATCGGGCGCTGATCGATCAGCCGGCAATCGCATCCTTCGTCGTTGTCTATGTGCAGATCAACATCGAAACTGCCAAACTGGCAGCTTACTCCAGATTCGAGCAACTCGTAGCTCGTATCCCCGAAGTCACGCAATGCCATCAGGTGACGGGAAGCTACGACTATCTGCTGGCTATCGTAGCGCGGGATATGGACGATTACATGCGGATCATTGAATGGATCTTGGAAACGCACGGCGGGATTCAGCAATACTCTTCGCTCGTCGTGAAAAAATGCACCAAGGACGATCCGATCCTCACCTCCTATCTTTTATCCACCCAGCAGTAACGGGCGTCCAGCGCCGAAGAAACATTCGTCTCGGCCCCCGCACTCCAGCAGCCTCTTCATCCGCAGCCGGCTATTCCAGTCCCGTGATGTGCCCTGACAAAGCTTGTGGCCCCGACGAAGGCAGAAGGAAGCACGACGAATGAAGGATCTGAACACCCCGGACACACCCTGCCTGCTGCTCGATGCCCAACGGTTCGAACGAAATGTAGCGACCATGAATGGCCTGGTGGCACGCACCGGCGTTGCGCTGCGGCCGCATATGAAAACTGCCAAGAGCATTGATGTAGGTCGCGCCATTTTCGGCAGCACGCCGGGGCCGATCACCGTTTCGACCCTCCGCGAAGCCGAGATGTTCGCAGCCGCAGGGTACCGCGACATTCTCTACGCTGTCGGCATCAGTGCGCCGAAGCTGCCGCGGACGGCGGCACTGGCCCGCAGCGGTGTCTCGATAAGCGTGATTGTCGACACCGTCGACGGCGCGACCGCGATCGCCCGGTTTGCCGAAGCCGAAGGAATTGCCCTGCCGACGCTGATCGAGCTCGACACCGACGGCCAGCGGGCGGGCATCCGACCGGATAGTGCCGCCCTGCTGGAGATCGCCCGAATTCTCCATCGGGCCGGCGCGTTCGCCGGCGTCATGAGCCACTCCGGAGGATCCTATGGCGGGGGGTCGCCCGCCGAAATCGCTGCCGTCGCAGAGGCCGAGCGCGCCGGTCTGGTGGCGGCCGCCGCAACGATCCGGAATGCCGGAATGGCGGTCGGGATTGTAAGTGCAGGTGCCACCCCTTCGGTGGTGAATGCGGCGAGCTTCGAAGGGCTGACGGAAGTGCGAGCGGGCGTTTACATGTTCCACGATCTGGTGATGGCAGGCCTCGGGGTTTGCGCGATTGACGATATCGCCATCTCGGTTCTGACCACGGTTATCGGCCATCAGCCCGATCGAAACTGGATCATCGTCGATGCGGGCTGGACCGCGCTGTCGCGCGATCGCGGCACCAGCCGGCAGGCCGTCGACCAGGGCTTCGGCTTGGTCTGCGACCTTGCCGGCAACCCGGTCGGAGACCTTGTCGTGGAAGCCACCAACCAGGAGCATGGCACGATCGGCAGACGCTCGCAGCTTCCCATCGACTTCAGCGCCTTCCCGATCGGACAGCGGTTGCGCATCCTGCCCAACCATGCCTGCGCGACCGGCAGCCAGCACGAGGCCTATCATCTGATCGACCCCATGGGCCGAGTGGCAGCCGTCTGGCCACGCTTCAACGGATGGTGAAGCTTTGATCGGCCGGGTGCCCTGACCTCCCGGGGACACGGCCGGCCGCCGCAACCGCTCGGGCGTCAATCGTCCAGCAGCACAAGCCGGCCGGCCGACCGCGCAGCGGCCAGCGCCACTTCGGCGGCGACAACGTCCTGCAGCCCGACGCCCGTGCTGTCGAACAGGCTGATCTCCATGTCGTTGCTGCGGCCGGCCGCAAGTCCCCCGATCACGTGTCCGATTGCGGTCAAGTCGTCCGGGCGCACCTGCCCTGAAGCGACCGCATGCTGGCATTCGCCGATGGTCGCGGCCTGTTCGGGGTCATCGACAAAAAGCCGCGCCCGGGCCACCAGCCCAGCCTCCACTTCCTGCTTCCCCCGGGTGTCGGCCCCCATGCAGTTGTAGTGCTGCCCGGGGCGTGCCCAGTCTGCCCTCACGATGGCGCCGAAGGCCGGCGTAACGGTGATCACGACGTCGCTTCGCCGTACCAGGGTTTCGGCGTCGGCCGCCTCGGCGGCGAGGCTGCCGGCGCTGAACTCCCGGGCCAGCGTCTCGGCCCGGCCTGCATCCGCGTCGTGTACCATCAGGCGGCTGAAGGCCCGCTCGGGAAGCACGGCGCGAAGCTGGTGCGCCGCCTGGCCGCCGGCGCCGATGATCCCGAGCGTCGCAGCGTCCTGCCGAGCCAGATGGCGCACGCCGAGCGCGCTTGCGGCCGCGGTGCGCAGAGCTGTGAGCCACGCCGCCCGAACCAGCGCTGTCGGCAGACCGGTTTCGGGATCGAACAGCAGCGTCGTCGACTGATGATTGGCAAGCCCCCGCGCCATATTGCCCGGCCACAGTCCGCCCGCCTTCAGGCCAAGCGCGCCGGTCGCCCCATCATAGCCCGACTTGAAACCGAAAATGGCGTCGTGTGCGCCCAGCGGGCCACGCACGACCGGATAGTGCCACGCCGTGCCCGACGCCATGGCCACATAAAGCGCAGAGACCGCCTCGGTAACCGCCTGCTGCCGCGTAACCTCGCGTGCGACAGTCTCCGAAAGATAGACCAGCGGCATCATCCAGCTCCCTTGCCGAGCGCACCCGCGGCCGGCCCATGTTCGAGTGCGTTCGCGGCAACGACGCCTCTGTTGATTATCCGGCCGTTGCGCACGCTTCGGCACACCGCCACCTCATGCCTGCCCTATCTCGTCAGCCAGACGTTGATCGCATAATCCAGACGGAGATTTTGCCTCAATCAACGATCTTCCTGGTCGAATCTTCGGATAGCAGGGCAGTTTCGCCCGATTCGGCCGGCTGAGCTGCAGGTCGGACTTTACATCGACCAATCGGAGCCGCTTCGTGACAACGGCCGGTTCATGGCGCGGAATATAAGTCCCGTTGGTTCCTGAGGCGTCGCGAGCACCTCGCGAAGCGACAACATCGCCGTTCCAGACCGTTGCGCAAAACGGTTTGCCATCGAGCTGGCCCCGGCACCACCGCCATGCTTTCACCCATTGAAAACATGGTGCCGGCTGCAGGAATCGAACCCGCGACCCCCTGATTACAAATCAGGTGCTCTACCAACTGAGCTAAGCCGGCGCGGGCGCCTGACTAGGCGACTCCGCGCCGTATCGCAACGTCAGGGTCAACCCGAATTCCTGAGCGCCGTCGCAATCGCGTTCAGGCTCAGTTGAAGGCCCTCGGCAATCCTCGGATCGCTCTCGCCGCTGCGGTGCCGCTTCAGCAGCTCCACCTGCAGTAGGTTCAAGGGCTCGATATAGGGCAGGCGCAGGCGGATCGAGCTGTCGAGCGCAGGGTTGCGCTCCAGCAGGCGGGACTGGCCGGTAATCGCCAGCAGGCCCTCCACCGTCTCGCCCCAGCCGCGCCGGATCGTCTCGAACAACGGCGAACCGTCGGCGCCGGCCAGCTCGGCATAGCGCGTCGCGATCCCGATATCGGATTTGGCCAGCACCATCTCCATATTGGCGAGCATCGCCTGGAAAAACGGCCATTCCGCCGCCATGGCCACCAGCAGCCCCTTGTCGACGAAGCCCGTGAACGCGTCCCCCACCCCGTACCAGCCCGGCAGCATCACGCGCGCCTGGGCCCAGCTGAACACCCAGGGGATTGCGCGCAGATCCTCGATCGCGTCCGAGGCGGTGCGGCTGGGCGGGCGCGAGCCGATCTTCAGCGTGCCGATCTCGGACACCGGCGTCATCGCGCGGAAAAACGCGCGAAATCCCGGCTGGTCGTACACCAGCCCGCGATAGGCGCCGAACGCCCGCGCCGAAAGCTCGTCCATCGCCGCGCCGAACCGGTGCCGGTCCGCGTCCGCCAGATGCGGCGGATCCAGCGTCGCGAGCAGTGCCGCAGCCGCCATGCTGTCCAGCGTCCGCGCGGCGGCTTCGGGCGTGCCGTATTTGGCGGCAATCACTTCGCCCTGTTCCGTGATTCGGATGCGTGCGTTCACGGTCGCGGGCGGCTGCGCCCGGATCGCCGCGAAAGACGATCCGCCGCCGCGCCCTACCGAGCCGCCGCGGCCATGGAACAGCTGGATCGGCACCCCGGCATCCGCAAACACCCCCGCCAGCGCGGACGAGGCCCGGTATAATTCCCAGGTGGAGGTGAGATAGCCGCCGTCCTTGTTGCTGTCGGAATAGCCGATCATCACTTCCTGGCACCCTCGCGCCCGCGCCGCATCGGCAACCCCGGGCAGTGCCAGAAAGGCGCGCATGATGTCGGGCGCGGCCTTCAGATCGGCGATGGTCTCGAACAGCGGCACCACCATCAGGGCGGCGCGCGGCGTCGCACCCGGCGCCAGCAGGCCGGTCTCGCGCATCAGCAGCATCGGCTCCAACAGGTCGGACACGCTCGTCGTCTTGGAGACGATTGCGGTCGTGACCGCCGCCTCGCCGTGGCGCGTCCGGGCCTCGGCGGCGGCGCGGAAGATGGCAAGCTCGCTCCGGGTCCGCTCCCCCGGCACGGCGTAGGGGGTGGAAAGCAGCCTCGGGTCGGCCAGTTCCGCCAGCAGCAGCGCCACGCGCGACGCCTCGTCCAGCGCCCGATAGTCGGCCTCCACGCCCGCGCTCGAAAGCAGCTCGGCGACGCTTTCCTCGTGCACGTCGCTGTTCTGGCGAAGGTCCAGCGTGGCGAGGTGGAATCCGAACAGGCCGACCGCAGTGCGAAGCGTGTCGAGCGCGCCGCCCCCGGCGCCGGCGCGGTCCGCGCCCTCGGCAATTGCATCGAGATCGGCGCGGAATTCGCCGGGGCTGGCATAAGGCGCGCCGGGCACGCGCGCCGGTCGCGGCGGCTCCACTCCGGCCAGCAGGCGGCAGGTCGCGGCGAGCCGGGCATAGATCCCGGTCAGCGCGCGGCGATAGGGCTCGTCGGCGCGCGCGGGCGAGGAGTCCCCGCCCGCCTCCGCCAACCTGCGGACGGTATCGGTGACCGGCGCCAGCTCGGCCGACAGCGAAAGTTCGGCGCCCAACGCATGAACGGCGTCGAGATACCACAGGAACAGCGTCCGCGCCGCGCCCGACATCGCCGCGTTCAGGGCGTCGGCCGTCACGTTCGGGTTGCCGTCGCGGTCCCCGCCGATCCAGCTGCCCACCGTCAGGAAGGGCGGAGGGGCCTCCCCCAGCACGTCGGCCCAGCCCTGCAACAAGGCCGGCATTACCGGCAGGAAATCCTCCTCCAGCCAGGAAAGCACGGTGTCGATCTCGTCGGTCACCCGGATGCGCTCGCGGCGCAACGGCCGGGTCTGCCACAACAGCGCTACCTGGCGGCGGATGGCCGTCTCGATGGTTTCGCCCCCCGGTGCCCGCGTGGCGCCGCGGTCGGCAAGCGCCATCAGCTCGGCGATCCGCGTCTTGTGATCGATCATGCTCTTGCGGCGAACTTCGGTGGGATGCGCCGTCAACACCGGCATCACTTTCGCCCGCCCCAGCGTTTGCAGGATGGCGCCGCGCGAGACCCCCTGCGCCTCCAGCTGGCGAACCGCATCTGCCAGTCCCGACCCCGCCTCCGGCCCCACGCCGGCAGAGCCTGCCATCTGCCGGTCCTCGGCCAGGTTCGCCAGCATCGAAAACAGCATGAAGCCGCGCGTGAAGGCAAGGGTGTCGTCCAGGTTCAAGGCGCCCAGCGCCGCCGCAACCGTTGCAACCGACCCGCGCCCGCGATGCCGCTCGACCGACGCGGCGCGAATCGCCTCGGTGCCCTGGAACAGAGCCTCGCCGCCATGATCGCGGATCACGTCGCCCAGAATCCGCCCCAGGGTCCGTATATCCGGGTTCTGCATGATCGCGGCCTGGCTTGCCATCGGTCGGTCCTTCCGTTCGCATGTGCAGCATAGGCGCGAAGTCGCTTCCCCGCCAAGTCTTTGCCCGCTAGGCCAGGTTCTTCATCTGGGTCGGACCATGGTGGGGGCAGCAGGCGCATGGTCGCGCGGGTGGCAACGGTCGCATATGTCGGGCTGGAGGCGCGGCCGGTCGACGTGCAGGTGCAACTGTCCTCGGGGCAGGTCAGCTTCCTGGTGGTCGGCCTGCCGGACAAGGCGGTGAAGGAAAGCCGCGATCGGGTGACGGCGGCCTTTGCCGCGCTTGGCCTCGCGATGCCGGCCAAGAAGATCACTGTGAACCTGGCCCCGGCCGATCTGGAAAAGGCAGGCTCGCACTATGATCTGCCGATTGCGCTCGGCCTGCTCGGCGCGATGGGCGTGCTCGATGCCGAAAGCCTCGGTGCTTATGTGGCGGTGGGCGAACTGTCGCTCGACGCCCGGATTACGCCCTCCCCCGGCGTGCTGCTGGCAGCGATGCACGCCTCCGCCCGGGGCCTCGGCCTGATCTGCCCCGGCGCGCAGGGGCCAGAGGCGGCCTGGCTGGCGGGCGGCACGGCAGACGGGATGGAGGTGCTCGCCGCGCCCGATCTGCACGCACTCGTCGCGCATCTGAAAGGCAGTGCGCTGCTACCTCGACCGGATCCGGCGATGCTGGCGGCAAAGCCCTTTTCCGGCCCTGACCTCGGCGACGTGAAAGGGCAGGAAACGCCCAAGCGCGCACTCGAAATCGCAGCCGCCGGGGGCCACAACCTGCTGATGTGCGGCCCGCCGGGTGCGGGCAAATCGATGATGGCAGCGGCGCTGCCCGGCATCCTGCCCGAGCTCAGCACGCCCGAAGCGCTGGAAGTGGCGATGATCGCCTCGCTGGCGGGAACGCTGGAAGGCGGCCGCATCGCCCGCGCCCGGCCGTTCCGCTCGCCGCATCATTCAGCCTCGATGCCCGCACTTGTGGGCGGCGGCACCCGCGCCCGCCCCGGCGAAGTCAGCCTGGCGCATCTGGGCGTGCTGTTCCTGGACGAGCTGCCCGAGTTCCAGCGCGGCGCGCTCGACGCGCTGCGCCAGCCGCTGGAGCGCGGGGAGGTGGAGGTGGCGCGCGCGGCGATGCACGTCACCTATCC
>JANPJJ010000109.1:0-5378 GCA_031425455.1 Sandaracinobacter sp.
GGATATCGGCACCGCCGATATCCAGTGCACGCTCCCTATGTCAAGATTTATTGCACAGAACTTCCTAGATAAGGTAGATGGACGCACAAGAAACTTGAGTCGCTTTCAGCGGTTCTACGCGTGCGGAGCTAGGCGGATACCAGCGTTATGAGTGTCCGTGCACAACTGCGAAGGGATATTTTGGCCGTGCAAAACCATTAAGCACTCAAGAGGCTGCTGTACAGGGATAATCAGGTGAAAAACGTGAAGTTTTTCCCTGGCCACAGCCGCGACTCGACGCCGGAAGACATGGCTAGAGAGATTAACAAGTTTTTTGCTGACCCCGCAAAGTCTCCCTTGGAGGTAGAGGCTGAGCCTCATTGCGCTTGACGCACTGTTGTCGGCTTTTAAAAAGGCGCCTGGAAAGGCGCCTTTTTTATGTCATTTAAACAGCTCTATGAGGCTGCTCAGAAGATTAACGGACGTGTCAGCACTCGTGCTTTAAAGACTCTCGCAATCGAACACAGCGACATAGTAAGTGTGCGTGAAATGTGGTCGGGCGCTATGGATCACGAATTTGTCCGCGGTTTCTATATGGAGGGGCCAGCATCGAAACCAATTCCGGTCCCCAGCAATGGTTGTCTAATTGGATTGTCTCGATCCATGTGTACGGCCCCAGATGGGGAATATTGGCGGCGATTTGTGTACACTAAGGAGTTGATGCACGTTTTTGACACCGAGGACGAGAAGGCCTCTGATGAAGCTTCCTTTGATAAGCAGGTAAGCGAATTCTCCGATCCGACAGAAGAGTCAACTCCGCAATTCCGTGCGGAGAATAAGGCCGTCTACAGGGCACTTATGGTTCTTTGCCAAGAAGCGCGGAGAAAACAGCTAAGAGACCAGTTTATCAAGGATCAGATTATAGAGGTGATTTCCGTTTCATTGGAAATACCGCCAAAGTTTGCGCATTTGATGATGCAAGACGATTTCGAAATCATAGCGGCGCATTTGCTAAATGACTGATGCCTCTAAAATGGAAAATATGCAGGAAATAGGATCGTGCATTGTTGCCAGGGAACCGGGGACGCGGCCCTAGCCCAAAACCAACAATCAAAATCTACGGTAGAGCTTAGCGGATAACCGTCCCCGCCCCCTGCTGGAACAGCATCTTCTTCTGTTCCTCCGTCATCTCCCCCTGCTGCACCTCCGGACGGTCGGCGATCGCATAGGCCCGCGCCGTGGCCGGCCGTGCAGCGATCGCCTCCACCCAGCGCGCCAGGTTCGGCATCGGCGTGTCACCCGGCGCCAGCGCCGAGCCTAGCTTGGCCCAGGGATAAGCCGCCATGTCGGCGATGGAATATTCCTTGCCCGCCAGGAATTCCCGGTCGGCCAGCCGTCTGTCCATCACGGCCAGCAGCCGAAGCGACTCGTTGGTATAGCGCTCCACCGCATAGGGGATCTGTTCCGGCGCATAGTTTCTGAAGTGCCCGGCCTGCCCCATCATCGGCCCTAGCCCGCCCATCTGCCAGAACAGCCACTGCAACACCTCCGCCCGGCCCGCCGCATGGCTGCCGGAAGGAATGAACCGGCCATGCTTGTCGGCGAGATACAGCAGGATCGCCCCCGATTCGAACAGGCTCACGCCAAGCTCCGCATCCTCCAGCGCCGGCATGCGGTTGTTCGGCGAAATCTTCAGGAACTCGGGCTGGAACTGGTCCCCGATCCGGATATTCACCGGCATGATCTCGTAAGGCAGTCCGCTCTCTTCCAGGAACAGGGTCACCTTGTGACCGTTCGGCGTCGGCCAATAATGCAGCTTGTACAAAATCCGTCTCCTTCGCGGGTGCAATTCCAACATTGCCGCTCTAGCAAGGGTCCGTGACGCCCGCGACTCCCGCCTTGCCCCGCCGGCATTTCGTCCTGGTCTTCACCGCGCTTCTGGTGACGGCGGCAGGCAACACTGCGCTGCAATCGGTGCTCCCGGTGATCGGGCGCGAGATCCGGATCCCCGACATGGCGATCGCCGTCATCTTCTCGCTCTCCGCCCTGTTCTGGACCTTCAGTGCCCCCTATTGGGCGCGACAGTCCGATATCCGCGGCCGGCGCCGGCTGATGCAGCTTGGCGTCATGGGCTTCGGCGTTTCGATGCTGCTCTGCGCCGGCGTGATCCTGGCGGGTATCATGGGCCTCATCGCGCCGCTCCTCACCTTCGCGCTGTTCACCAGCGCCCGAAGCCTGTTCGGCATCTTCGGCGCCGCCGCCAACCCGGCCGCCCAGGCCTTCGTCGCCGGGCGCACCACCCCGGCCGAGCGCACCACGGCGCTCGCGACCCTGTCGTCGGCCTTCGGGCTCGGCACCATTCTGGGCCCGGCGGTCGCACCCTTCTTCATCTTGCCCGTGGTCGGGCTCGCCGGGCCGATGTTCGCCTTTGCCATCGTTGCCCTTATCGTCGTCGTGGCGCTGCAATACGGCCTGCCGGACGACAGCCCGGCGCAGATGGCCGAGGGGCGAGGCGCCGCGGCCGCCATGCCCACCGTCGGCGGCATGCCCAGCGGCGCCAGCGCGATGGCAGCCGAGGAGGTAATGGCGACGGGCAGCCGCGAACGGCTCGCGCTGTCCGACCCAAGGATCAAGCCCTTCATGATATACGGCTTCGCGGCGGGGTCGCTTCAGGCCGCGACCGGCCAGGCGCTCGGCTTCTTCATCATCGACCGCATGGCGGGAACCGGCATCGCGGCGCCGCAGATGATCGGAATTGCCCTGATGGCGGGCGCCGGCGCCACCCTGCTGGTGCAGTGGGGCGTCATTCGGATGATGCATTTGAACCCGTCCCAGCTGATGCGTTGGGGCACGCTGCTGGCCGGTACGGGCACGCTGGGGATCGCCTTCGCGCCGGATTTCCACGCCCTCGTCATCGCGTTCGCGCTGGCTTGCGCCGGCTTCGGCTTCGCCCGCCCCGGCTTCACCGCAGGTTCCTCGCTTGCGGTTTCGCGCGCCGAACAGGGCGGCGTCGCCGGCGCGGTCACGGCCGTCAACGGCGCGTGCTTCATCCTGGCGCCGGCCATCGGAATCGGCCTCTACGAGCTGAAACCGGAGCTGCCCTACTGGCTGGGCGCGGCCGGGCTGATGCTGCTGGCGGCCTATGCCTGGGGCAATGGCCGCCTGCGCAGCAGCAGCGTCGACGCCTAGACGATCACGATCTGCCAGCCCGCCCGGCCCGACAGGAAGCCGACCATCCCATGCGCTTCGATACCCGGCGGCAAGTCCGCCGCCGCGAGGCCATGTGCCGCCATCGCAGTCTGGCAGATGCCGACATCGGCCCCGAGTTCGAACAGCAGGTCGAACGCGGTGGCAACGTTCCGGCGTCCCAGCGCCTTCACCGCAGCGCCGCGCAACAGCACGGCCACCGGCCGATCCAATGCCGCACTTGCGGCGGCAAGCTCCATCGCGCCGGCAAAACGCTCGCCCTCCGCTTCGGACACGATCATCAGCAGACCGGGCACGCTGGGTCCTTCGGCACACGCACGCTGCGGCCGGCAAGGCTCAGCCCCTCGAACAGCCAAAGCCGGCCGATCTGAGGCGAGCCGAACCCGACGATCAGCCGCAGCACTTCCAGCGCCTGCGCCGCGCCCACCAGCCCGGCAACCGCGCCCAGCACGCCGACATCGGCGCAACTGTTGCCCGGTGCATCCTGGGGCAAGCCGGCAAAACAGGCATAGCAGGGCGCCTCCGGCAAATGCCCGGCAAACACCCCCAGCTGCCCCTCGAACGGTCCGATCGCGGCCGACACCAGCGGGATGCCCAGCGCCACCGCCGTGCGGTTGACCCGAGAGCGGGTCGCAAAATTGTCGCAGCCATCGGCGATGACATCATGTCCAGCCAGCAGCGCTTCCGAATTGCCGGTCTCCAGCCGCGCCGCCACCGGGTTCAGCTCGACCTCGGGATTCAGCGCGGCAAGGCGCGCCGCCGCCGCCGCCACTTTGGGACGACCCACATCGTCCGTGGCGAACAGCGTCTGGCGCTGCAAATTGGAGAGGCCGACCAGATCGTCGTCGATGATCGTGATCCGTCCGACACCGGCCGCTGCCAGATATTGCAGGCATGAGCTGCCCAGCCCACCGGCGCCCACCACCGCGACCGACGCCGCCTTCAGCGCGACCTGGCCCTGCCCGCCGACCTCGTGCAGCACGATATGGCGTTGATACCGCTCCAGCTCCGCGTCGGAGAGCATCAAACCCGACCATCTGACCGAAGGTCGGTCACAACCGACCTGTCGATCCGAACCCGCCCTCGCCTCGTGCGGTCTCGTCCAGGCGCTCTATTTCGGACCATTCGCAGCGAACATAGGGTGCCAGCACCAGCTGGGCGATCCGCATGCCGCGCGTCACCAGGAACGGCCGGTCCCCCAGGTTGGCGAGGATGATCTTCACTTCGCCGCGATAGTCGCTGTCGATCGTGCCCGGCGCATTCAGCACCGCCAGCCCGTCCTTCAGCGCCAGGCCGGAGCGAGCGCGGACCTGCATTTCATGACCCGCCGGCACGGCCATCCTCAGCCCGGTGGGGACCGCCGCACGTCCGCCCGGCGCAAGCTCGATATCGGCCGCGGCGAGCACGTCCATCCCTGCGGCGCCGTCTGTCTCGTAGGACGGCAATGCCAGGCCCTCGGCATGGGGCAGGCGCACGACGCGCACTTCAGCCATTCAGCAGCCCTGCGATATGCGCTGCCAGCGCCCGCGCGACCTCCGCCTTCGATCCTTCGGGCAAGCTCTCTACCCCTGTCGCCGACACCAGGTGCACCAGGTTGCGGTCACCGCCCATCACGTCGCCCGACACATCGTTGGCAACGATCAGGTCGCACCCCTTGCGCATCAGCTTGGCCTGGGCATTCGCCACCACATCATCGGTCTCGGCGGCAAACCCCACCACCAGCCGGGGTCGCCTCGCCCCGCGCCCCAGGTCGGCAAGGATGTCCGGATTTTCCCGTAACGCCAGCGCCGGCGGGCCCGAGCCGTCCTTCTTGATCTTCGCCGGCGCCGGGTCCACCGCCCAGTCCGCCACCGCCGCCACCATCACCGCCGCGTCCGCAGGCAGGGCGGCATCCACCGCCGCCGCCATCTCGCGCGCGGTCTCCACATCGACTCGCGTGACCCCCGCCGGCGTCGCCAGCGCCACCGGCCCCGCCACCAGCGTCACCCGGGCGCCCAGCGCGGCAAGCGCCGCCGCCAGCGCAAAACCCTGCTTCCCCGAAGACCGGTTGGCGATGTAGCGCACCGGATCGATCGGCTCATGCGTCGGCCCGGCGGTGACCAGAACATGGCGTCCGTCGAGCGGGCGTGTCGCCGGGGTCAGCGCCGCCGCGATCGCGGCGAGGATCGCGGGCGGCTCGGGCAGGCGGCCGG
>JANPJJ010000110.1:0-21593 GCA_031425455.1 Sandaracinobacter sp.
GGAGTTCATGGTCGCGGCAGCCCGCCAGCCGCAGCAGGGCGCCCGCGGTTCGTGACAAGCCGTTCTGCCGGGTGAGATCGACCATGATCTGAACCACCATCGTGTAGATGAGGTCGGAGAGCTGCGCGATGTAGCGCCAGAAAAGCGGCTCTTCCTTCAGCAGCTGCTCGATCGCGCGCTGCGGCACCAGCACCCACAGCATGTCGGTCCGGGCCACCACCGTCGCGTTTCGCGGCCGCCCGAGGAGCGGGCGATGGCCGCCCCAGAAGCCGGCATGGACCAGATGCACGAAGCGGGTATCGGGATGCCCGACCTCGGCGGCGACTTCGGCCGTCCCGCTGGCGACCGCGATCAAGCCGCCTTCGGCATCGCCGGCGCGGGTGATCGCCTCGCCGGGCCGGGCGGTGTGCCAGATCGCAATGCCCAGCAGCGCTTCCTGGAAGGCGGGCGGCGTCGTCGAAAGCCAGCCCCGGGTCAGCAGCACGTCGCGCCCGGCAGCAACCCGGCCGGGCATCCGATGCAGCAGTTCCCCGCGACTGACCATCGTTCCCCCCCCCGAACTGCACCGATTGCAGGGCTCGATGCAGGTTGTGCGGCATTGCCCCGAATTGGGCAACCCGTCCCGCCATGCCGGCCTAGTCCGGTCCCATCGAGCAGGAGCGACCGCCGGATAGGGCCTGGTCCGGGCGCACCGATGTCAGTTACGGGCAATGGGGAGAACCGCGATGCCCAAGGGCAAGCCGAATGTACTGGTGATCTGGGGCGACGACATCGGTCAATCGAACCTCAGCTGCTACACCCACGGGATGATGGGTTATCAGACGCCCAACATCGATCGCATCGCCAGGGAAGGCATGCTGTTCACCGATTACTACGCCGAGCAGAGCTGCACTGCGGGCCGCGCGTCGTTCATTATGGGCCAGTGCGGCTTGCGGACCGGTCTCACCAAGGTCGGCCTGCCGGGCGCCGCTGAAGGGATGCAGGCCTCGAACCCCACGATCGCCCGCGCCATGAAGCACAACGGCTACCGCACCGGCCAGTTCGGCAAGAACCATCTGGGCGACCGTGACGAGCATCTGCCGACCATGCACGGCTTCGACGAATTCTTCGGCAATCTCTACCATCTGAACGCCGAGGAGGAACCCGAGCACGAGGATTATCCGAAAGACCCCGATTTCAAAAAGCGCTTCGGCCCGCGCGGCGTGCTGCATTGCCATGCGGACGGCAAGGGTGGCCAGAAAATCGAGAACACCGGCCCGCTGACCAGAAAGCGCATGGAGACGGTGGACGAGGAGTTTCTGGAAGGCGCCAAGACCTTCATCAAGAAGGCCAAGACCGACGACGAACCCTTCTTCGTGTGGTTCAACACCACCCACATGCACGCCTGGACCCACGCCAAGCCGGAAAGTGTCGGACAGGCGGGGCCAAACCAGTCCATCTACCACGACGTCATGGTTGATCACGACAAGCATGTCGGGCAATTGCTCGACCTGCTCGACGAGCTGGGTTTGGCCGAAGACACGCTGGTGTTCTATTCCACCGACAACGGCCCGCACTGCAACACCTGGCCCGATGCCGGGACCACGCCATTCCGTTCGGAGAAGAACACCAATTGGGAAGGCGCTTTCCGCGTGCCGGCGCTGGTGCGCTGGCCCGGCAAGGTCAAGGCGGGCTCGGTCTGCAACGACTTGGTCGCACACCTCGACTGGTTTCCGACACTGGCAGCAGTCGCTGGCGACACCGGTGTCACCGAGCGGCTGAAAAAGGGGACCGAGCTCGCCGGAACTAGCTACAAGGTGCATCTGGACGGCCACAACATGGTGCCGTTCCTGACCGGCGAGGTGAAGGAAAGCCCACGCAAGGGGTTCATCTACTTCTCGGATGACGGCGACATCGTCGCGCTGCGGTTCCAGAACTGGAAGATTGTCTTCATGGAGCAGCGCAGCCCCGGAACGCTAGGGCTGTGGGCAGAGCCGTTCGTGACACTGCGGGCGCCGACGATCCTGAACCTGCGCACCGACCCCTACGAGTTCGCGCAGATCACATCCAATACCTTCTACGACTGGATGTTCCGCCGCGTCTATCTGCTGGTGCCGGCACAGGCGGGGATTGCCGAATTCCTAGGCACCTTCAAAGAGTTCCCGCCAAGCCAGAAGGCCGCGAGCTTCAACCTGGAAGGCGTGATGGCCAAGATGACGGAAGCTGCTTCCGGCGGCGGCTGACCCGTCGCGACGGCAGGCCTGCTCCCCCGGGCAGGCCTGCCGCGCATCTTCCCTGTCGGAGACACAAATGCAAAGACACCTTCTCGGAGGGCTGTGTGTGGCCGCGCTTCTTGCCGGCGGTGCCGCAGCGCAGGACCCCAGTTCACAGGATTTGGCGAAGGCCCTCGCCAACCCGATCGCGAGCCTCGTGCAGGTGCCGATCCAGCAAAATTTCGACTTCGGCTTCGGCGCGAACGGCGACGGCTGGAAATCCACCACCAATCTTCAGCCCGTCATCCCGGTCTCGATCAGCGAGGACTGGAACCTGATCTCGCGCACGATCCTGCCGATCGTCTATCAGGAGGGCCTGACGGGGCCCGGCCAGAGCCAGTTCGGGCTGGGCGACACCGTGCAGAGCATCTTCCTGAGCCCGAAGTCCACCGCATCGGGCATCATCTGGGGCGCCGGGCCGGTGTTCCTCATCCCGACCGGCACCGACCGCGCGCTGGGCTCCGGCAAATGGGGCGTCGGGCCCACGGCGGTCGTGCTGAAGCAGAGCGGCCAGCTGACGGTCGGCGGGCTCGCCAACCATATCTGGTCGTTCGCCGGCAGCGACAGCCGCAACGACGTGTCCGCCACCTTCGTCCAGCCCTTCATCAGCTACGCCACCAAAAGCGCCACCACCTACGGCATCAATGCCGAGATCAGCTACGACTGGCGATCGGATCTCTGGCTGGTGCCCCTCAACCTGTCGGTCGCGCAGCTGACCCGCTTCGGCAAGCAGCCGGTGCAGCTGGGTGCGGGCGTCAAATATTATGTCGAGAGCCCCGCCGGCGGCCCGGACTGGGGCATACGCGCGAACCTCGTCTTCCTGTTCCCGAAGTAATCGAGGCGATCGAACAAAGGCGTCACAGCATGGATCCTGCCACCCTTCTGAAGCTCGCCGTCGTCGGCAGCATCGTCCTCATCGTGCTGTCAATCGGGCTGTCGGCACCGCCGGGCAGCATCCGCACCGGCTTCGGCCAGCCGGCGGCCATCGGCCGCGCCATGCTCTCGATGTTCGTGGCGCTGCCGCTGGTCGCGCTTCTGGTCACCTGGGCCCTTCCGCTCGACCCTGCGGCACGGGTTGCGCTGCTGGCGCTCGCCGTGTCGCCGATGCCGCCGATCCTGCCGATGAAGGAATCGAAGCTGGGCGGCGGCATGGATTATGCGCTGGCGATCCAGGTGGCCGCCTCGGTCACGGCACTGGTCGCGGCGCCGCTCCTGATCCTGCTGGCGGTCCAGATTTTCGGGCAGCGGCACGGGTTCGATCCCGTCGGTGTCTCCCGCACCATCCTCGTCACCATCATCGCGCCGCTCGGGGCCGGAATCGGGGTGGCGGCGCTGCTCCCGGCACTGGCCGCGCGGCTCGCGGGCCCGATCCGGCTTGTCGGCACGGTGATGCTCGCGGTCGGGCTTGTCATCATCATCTGGAAGGCGGCGCCCGGCATCCGCGACGCCGCAACGGGTCCCACCCTGCTTGCCGTCGTGCTGATCACGGCCGCGGGGCTGGCGCTCGGCCATGCGCTGGGCGGTCCCGAAGCAGGCAATCGGCACGCGCTTGCGGTCGCGACGGCCTCCCGCCATCCGGGCGTCGCCATCGGGCTGGCGTCGGCGACCGATCTGGTGGCGAAACAGCCGATCGTCGCCGTGGTGCTGCTCTACCTTCTGGCGGGCGCCATGCTGAGCGCGCCCTATGCGAAGTGGGCGAAGGGCCGGCTGTGACGTCGGGTCAGGGCCCTTCGCGCACCGGCGGCTCCGACCGCCCGAGCGTCTCGATGTCACGCATCAGAAACACATTCAACAGCGTGCGGATGGCCGCGATCGCGCCGAGCTGGCCGATGGCCTCCCAACTGGGCGCGATCACCGAGCGGATGATGTCGGCCGCCAGCGAGAACTCCAGCGCCAGCGCAATTGCCACGCCGAACTTCAACCAGACTTCGCGGCGCATCTGCAGCGCATCCGCGCCGGCAAGCGCCAGTCGCAGCAAGCGTGCCACCGCAAACGCTGCGGCTACCGCCAGGATCAGCACCACGATCGCCTCGATCCCCAGCGCCACCAGGCCGGACGCTTCGACAAACAGGTCTTCCATCATCCGCTCTCCCCATCCGTCTCTTCACTGTGCAAGGCGAACCTCATGAGCGATCCGTCCACAACCACGCAGCTCGCCCAGGCGCGAACCGCGCTCGCCATTGAGCGAACCCGAATGGCGACCGACCGAACCATGATGGCAACGCTCCGCACCGCCTTCTCGATGATCGGCTTCGGCTTCACGCTGTTTTCCTTCTTCCGCACGATCAAGGCCGACGATCTGCTGGGCACGGCAGTTCCGGTGCACGCGCCGGCGCGCTTCGGCCTGGCGCTGGTGGTTTTCGGCATCCTGGTGCTGGCACACGGCCTGTGGTCCGAACGGGCGTTCCGCACCCGGCTGGAGCGGCGCCGCGACAACATGGTGGCACAGGGAATTCTGCCCCCCGACGAACCCCTGCCGCGGTCGGCGATCCATCTTGCGGCCCTGCTCCTGCTGCTGCTCGGCCTGCTGGCGGTGCTGGGCATCGCCGCCCGCGCCGGGCCGTTTGCCTGATCGGCGAGGCTTATCACCCGTCAGCCGTTGAAGCTGACGGGAAGCAGCACCAGCGCCACCAGCGAGCACAGCGTCAGTGTCGCCGACAGCCCGATCAGCAGTCTCTGTGCCGTGCGGGCGCGCACCACGGCAGCCATGCCTGCCAGGAACAGCGCAGTCGCCAGCACCACCGTCCAGCGATCATAGCGGTCGGCGATGTTCCCCGTCCGGTTCGCCTCGGCCGTCTCTACCTTCGCCTGGGCGCGCGCCGCTTGCGACGGTCCCGACATCAGGCCCGCAAAGTCGGGCCGTCCGATTGCGCCGGCTGTCGTGCCTGGCTTGTCCGGAAGGGTTCGGCGCCAGCGCCGAAACGCATCGGCGAAACTCGGGTCGAACTGCTTCTCGAGATAGCGGGCGCGAACCTCCTTACCCTCCGCCACCGCGCCCAGCCAGGCGATGAACAGGGCGGCATTCTCCGCTTCCTGTTGTCCGGCGGCGATCGCATGGCGGCTGCTTTCGGTCAGCGCGGCATTCGCCCGATGGAAATGCTCCGCTTCCAGGCCGCCCCACATGCCGCCCTGGAAACTGGCCCAGGCCGACAGCAGCCCTGCCACCGTCAGGATCAGCGCCGTCAACAGGTCCGCACGGCCACCTTGTTCCGGAAGGGCTTCTGCCTGCACGACGTGCTCCTCAAGCGACTGCCGACGCCATCGCAGACCGGCGAACGCAGGCTTGCCCCGAATTGGGCAATGCACCCGATGGGCGGCGCCTAGACCTCCCTTCGCAAAGAAGGAGGCGGCCCATGACGAGATCGAAGCCCGGTGCAGCCATCGCCGCTGCGGCGAGCCTGTCGATGCTCGCGCTTGCGGCACCCCTGTCGGCAGCCCCCGTTCCACCCGACGTAGCAGCGATGATCGCCGCCGCAGCGCCCGATCCGGCCGCGCTGAAGCTCGTGTCCGACATCGCCCGCAAGGCGCACCCCGGATCGACGGCCGAAATCGACGCAATGGTGGCCGGCATCGAGGCGAAGGTGGCAGCCGACCAGGCGGCAAAGCTGGCCTCGCAAGGTTTTCTGGAAGGCTGGCGCGGCGAGGGGCAGGCCGGCGCCTTCGCCAGCAGCGGCAACACCTCCGACAGCGGCATCGCGCTCGGCCTTGCCCTCAAGAAGGAAAGCCGACACTGGCGCCATGGCATCGAAGCCATTGCCGACTGGCAGCGCAGCGACGGCGAGACCAGCAAGGAGCGGTTCTTCCTGGGCTACAACGGCAATTATAAGTTCGCCGATCGGCTCTATGCCTGGCTGCTGCTCTCGGCCGAGCGCGATCGCTTTGCCGGATTCAACAGCCGCTTTGCCGAAGGCGTGGGGCTTGGCTGGCGCGCCATCGAGAGCAAACGGGTTACGCTGGATCTGGAGGGTGGGCCCGCGCTGCGGCAGACGAGCTTCATCGACCTGCCGAACGAAAACAGCCTGGCGTTGCGGCTGGCGGAGACGCTGGAGTGGCGCCTGGCGCCCACCACCAGCCTGACGCAAAGCGCCTCGGCCTTTATCGAAGGCGGCAACTCCACCCTCACCTTGGCCACCGCTCTCACAGCCCGGATCAGCGGCGCCCTCGCGGCCCGCGCCGGCTTCGAGTTGCGCCACGAAACCGAACCGCCCCCGGGGCGGGAACCGACCGACACCACGACCCGATTCACGCTGGTGTATGACTTCTGATCAATGAAAGTGGAGCTGTTCCGATGAAGCACCGTATCGCCCTGATCGCCCTGGCCCTGGCACTCGGGGCGTGCGCCTCCAGCCCGACCGTCCGGACCCTGGCAGACCCCTCGCTCGACATCAGCCGGTATCGGACCTTCGCATTCGCCGATCCTCTGGGCACCGATCGGCAGGGCTATCAATCCGTCGTGTCCAGCCAGCTGAAGTCGTCGACCCGGCGCGAGATGGAGGCGCGCGGCTTCGTCCATGTCGACAGCAATCCCGACCTCATGATCAACTTCGGCGCCAGCCTGGACGACAAGCTCCGTGTCTCGACCTATTCCGAGCCGGTGTCGGCCATCGGCGCCCGCGGCTACTATGGTTATCGCGGCGGATTCTACCAACCCTGGCCGCAATATGCCGAGCGCACCGACGTCCGGCAGTACAAAGAAGGCACGCTCAGCATCGACCTGGTGGATGCGACCCGCAAGCAGCTGGTATGGGAGACGACCATCACCCAGCCGGTGCAGCAATCTGACGATCTGTCGTCCCTGCTGGATGGGGCTGTGAAGGCAGGCATGGCGAAACTGCCCGGACGCCAGCGTTGAACGCTGCGCACGGCTTAACACGCGGTGCTGTAATCCCTTTGCCCATTCCCCTTCAAGAATCTGCTTGCATCCGAATGCAAGAAATCATGGACCGGTGGCTCCAGACGCGCTAGGTGGCTGGCTGCTGCAGGGAGCAAGGATGATGTTCGAAGTCGTCAACACCGGGATTGTGCCGTCTGCCGGGCCGGTCAATGGAACGGTGCGGGCCGGGCCGTTCCTGTTCATGGCGCACACCCCCAAAGACCCGGTTACCGGCGAAATGCTGGCGGGCGACATTACGGTGCAGACGCGTCGCTGCCTGGAGAACCTGAAGATGGCCGTCGAGGCGGGGGGTGGCACGCTCGCCGACGTGGTCCAGACAAGGGTGTATCTGATCGAGCTGGAAGACGGGCCGGGAATGAACGCGGTGTACCGCGAGTTCATGCCGCAGCCCTTTGCCAATCGCGCCACAGTGGTCGTGAAGGCGCTGCTGAACCCGGTGATGCGGATCGAAATCGTCTCAACGGCCTATCTCGGCTGAGGCATGGGGGCCTCGCCTGCAGCCGAAGTCGTCATCATCGGTGCAGGCATTGTCGGCCTGTGCGCCGCACTCGAGGTGCAGGCGCGCGGATTGTGTGTTCGTCTGCTCGACGACAAGGGCTGCGGTCAGGGCTGCTCGTTCGGCAATGCCGGGCTGATCAATGCCGATGCGCATCTGCCGGTTGCCATGCCCGGTATGCCGCGCCAGGTTCCGAGATGGCTGTTGGCGGCCGACTCCCCGCTTTCGGTGCGGCCCGCCGACGCGCTTCGCGAGCTGCCGTTCCTGTGGCGTTGGCTGGCCGAAAGCCGGATGGCGGCTGCCGCTCGGAACATTGCGGCGCTGCGAGCGCTGCACCGGGATGCGCGCACCCGCTATCGCGCTCTCCTGGGCGACACATACCCGCGGCACATCATCGAAGCCGGCGGGCTGACGCTGCTGACCGGGGACGTGCCGACCACGGCCGAGACGCTGACGGCGGACATTCGCGCGCGGCTCGGCATCGCAGCGGAGATGCTGGATCGGCGCATGCTCGATGCCGTGCTGCCGGGTCTCTCCCCTGCCATTCGCCGTGCACTGTTCTTTCCCAGCAATGCCCATTGCCCGGACCCGGGGGCGCTGACGGCGGCGCTCGGCGCGCGTGTGCTCGCGCAGGGCGGCCGGTTCGAGCGCAGGCGGGCCACGGGTCTGTCGTCGACCGCGACCGGCTGCCGCGTTCTGACCGATGCCGGGCCGATCGACGCCGGGTGGGCGGTGATTGCCGCCGGCATTGCCAGCCGGGCGCTGCTTCGCGGACTGGGTGTTATGATCCCGCTGGCGGCCGAGCGCGGCTATCATGTGCAGCTGGCGGAACCGACGGTCGCGCTTCCAATGGGGGTGATCCACCGCGCCGGCGGCTTTGCGCTGACGCCGATGGACGGAGGGCTGCGGCTGGCGGGGACGGTGGAGATCGCCGATCCCGATGCGCCCCCGCGATGGCAGCGGGCCGATACCATATTGGCCAAGGCGCGCGCGCTGCTGCCGGCGCTGCGGTTTGCCGATTCGACGCGCTGGATGGGCGCACGGCCCTCGCTGCCGGACAGCGTTGCGGCAATCGGACCCGTGCCGGGGCACCCGCGCATCTTCGCAAGCGTCGGGCACGGTCATGACGGCATGACAGGTGCGCCGGCGACCGGCAGGCTGGTTTCCGAACTGCTGACGGGCGCGACACCGCATATCCCGGCCGCGCCCTACCGGCTGGACCGATTCGGCTTGGGCGGCCGCTTCGTCAGGCGGCGCGGAGAAGCCGGGTCCGCGCCGACCATGGCGCTTGCCTGGGAGACACGATGATGTGGACGGACATGGCAAGCGGGCTGGCGTTTCCCGAAGGGCCGGTGGCGCTGGACGATGGCAGCGTGCTGGTCTGTGAGATTCCCAGAGGCGAAATCACCCGGGTGAAGCCGGGAGGTGCGAAGCAACGGATCGCGGACACCGGCGGCGGGCCGAACGGCATGGCGCTGTCGGCCGACGGTTTCCTCTACGTCTGCAACAACGGCGGAATCACGACGCGACCGTGGCAGGGATTGACGCTGGTGGGTCCCGCGCCGGAAGGCTGGCGCGGCGGGTCGATCCAGCGGGTCGAGCTGGCGACCGGCAAGGTAGATCTGCTGTACGAAACCGCCGGCGAGGTGCCGCTCCGCGCGCCGAACGATATCGTGCTGGATGGCCATGGCGGCTTCTGGTTCACCGACAACGGCAAGATCGTCGGCCGGCAGAAGGATCTCACCGGCATCTTTTACGGGCGTTGCGACGGATCGGACTGCCGCGAGGTCATGTTTCCGATGGAAGGACCGAACGGGATCGGCTTGTCTCCCGACGGAAGCCATATCTATGTGGCGGAAACGCCGACCGGCGCGCTGTGGCGGTTCGCAGTCGCGTCACCGGGCCGACTGACGCTCAAACCGGGCGTGCGACGGATGACGGGGGACTGGATCGCGCGCGGCGGCGTGGAGCAAGGGTTCGACAGCCTGAAAATGGAGGCCGGCGGCAACATCTGCATCGCGACGCTGGGCATCGGCGGCGTGCAGGTGTTCGCGGCCGACGGGTCAGCGGTCGCGTTCCACCCGACCGACGACCCCTTTACCACCAACATCGCCTTCGGGGGTGCCGACATGCGGGATGTCTATGTCACGCTTTCCGGAACCGGCCGACTGGCACGGGCGCGCTGGGCCCGGCCGGGCCTGCGGCTGGCGCACCAGTAGGCGGCGGAAAATCCGCTGACCCCATCTCGGTCTGCCTTGCGTCCAGCGCAGCGCGGGTCCGGTCGTAGGAGTCGCGGGTGACACGAAGCATGCCGTAAAACACACCGGCAATCAGGCCCGGGATTGCCGACAGCGCAAAGGCCGCCGCCAGGCCCATAAGCGCGGCATCGGGCACTTCGCCCGGTTTTGCATTGGCAGGGAAGGCGATCCAGGTCAGTACCAAGCCTGCAAGCGCGGTGCCCAGCGCCTGATCGACCCGGGCAAAGAATGTGCGCGTTGCATAGAGCACGCCTTCCTGCCGCAGGCCGTATTTCAGCTCGTTCTCGTCGGCGATGTCGGCCAGTGCCGAGGTCACAGTCGTCATCATCAGGCTGTACGGCAGATGCTGCAGCACCGAAAAGGCGATGAGGATGGCAAGGATGTTGGGCGTATCGGCGGATAGGATGCCGAAATAACCCAGTGCCAGCGGCAGCGCTGGCCCGACACTGTAGAGCATGAGCGCCGCCATCCCGGTCCACCGCTTGTCGAAACGGGCATGCAGCCGCTTCACCGCGAAAGCCGCAAAGAGGTAGCCGGAAAAGCTGCCGATCACGAACAGGCTGATCTGGTTGCTGTCCAGCTGCCAGAAGAAGGTGGCGCCATAGAGCCACAAGCCCATTCGCACACCGGTCATGAGCGAAAGAAAGAACATGCCGATCAGCAGCATCACATAGTTGCGGTTGTTGAGCGCGCGGCCTATGTCGCGAAACAACTCCGTCACACCGAACCCCGGCTGGCCTTCAACCGGCTGCGGCAGATAGGGAATCCGGTGGCGCGTGGAGAAGCTCGAGTAGGCCAGCAGCACCAGGATGATGAGTGCGATGGAAAGCGAAAAGAGCGGCCATCGTGCGGGATCCAGCGCACCGTTGGGGTACTCCTGCGTGGCATAGAAGAAGACGCGGAAGGCCAGCAGCCAGCCGATGGTGTCGCCCATCCAGAGGCAGAAGGTGTTGTAGGCCATCACGCTGGTGCGGCCGAGATAGTCGCTGGAGAGCTCGCCTCCCAAAGCCATATGCGGCGTGTGATACAGCGTCATCACCTGGAGGAGCAGCGTATTGGCGACCCCGAGCCAGATGAGCTGGCCGAGATTTCCGACCTCCGGCGGGTTGAATACCGCCCAGAACAATAGCGACGCAGGCAGGATGGCGCCGAACATGAACGGGTGACGACGACCCCAGCGGCTGCGGGTTCGATCCGACCAGGAACCGACCAGCGGATCGAACACCGCGTTTACGATCAGACCGGCAGCGAGCGCCGCGCCGACCTGGTGAGCGGGTATGCCGTGCACCTGGTTGTAGAACAGCATGAGGAAGCTGCTGGTGACGGTGAACGCCAGCGCTTCGGCAGTACTGCCAAGGCCATAGGAAATCTTCTCGCGGACGTCGAGCGGTGGAGCGTTCACGCCGGCATCCCTGAATGCTGCGCCAACACCGGCTCCTCGCTGACTGCGGATGCTTGAACGAACTTGCACGATGCTGGAGCCCCGCAGCGAATTGTGCAAGCGGATTTTCTGCATAACCATTGCGGCCGCAGATTAGGACGTCCCATTAGGTCGGAAATGCCCACGGCGGTTTGACTGGGAATGCAAACATGCTACATCCGAAGCATGGGCAGTGACATCCCGGTTATGCGCCCGGCCCGGGCTGCGGACCTCGACGCCGTGCTGGAGCTTGTGGCGCACGGCGGAAGCGGGATGACCAACCTGCCGCCCGATCGCCCGACGCTTGCGGCGCGCATCGCGGCTGCCGAGAAGGCGCTGGTGGATGCTGAGCAGCGGGAGGCCGGCTCGCCGGTGATGCTGGTCGCCGAACTTGGCACAAAGCTGCTGGCAACCGGCCTGGTGTTTGCCCGCATTGGTGTGGAATGGCCGTTCTACAGCTATCGCATCACTCGCCAGGCGGCCGTGTCGCGCGTGGTCGGGCGGGCCCGGTCCCAGCGACTGCTGAACCTCGTCAACGATTTCGACGGTGAATGCGAGGTCGGCGGGTTGTTCGTCGATCCGGCCCATCGCGGCATGGCAACGGGGCGCACGATGGCGCGGGCGCGCTATCTGTTCATGGCCCGGCACCGACACTGGTTCGGCGAGCGCGTCATCGCCGAACTGCGCGGCTACCAGGACAAAGAAGGCCGGTCACCGGTGTGGGATGCGATCGGCGGGCATTTCTACGACATGGAATTTGCCGAGGCGGATCGGCACGGGGCTGTTGCCGGCAACCAGTTCATCGTCGATCTGGGGCCGCGCTACCCGATCTACCTGTCGATGCTGCCGTCTTCCGCGCGGGAGGCTGTCGGCCGCCCGCACGATGACGGGCGCGCGGCATATGCCATGCTGCTCGCCGAGGGGTTCGTCGACGATGGCTATGTCGACATCTTCGACGGCGGGCCGACAATGGTCGCGCGGATTGACGCTGTCCGCACCGTGCGGGAAGCCGCGCCGGTGCGCTGCGCGGGTTTCGCCGAAGGCGGCGAACCGGCGCTGGTGTCGGCCGGAGAAGGCGCCGGCTTTCGCGCCGCTGCGGGGCTTGTGACACGCATGGCATCGGGCGAAGTGTTGGTCGAGCAGGCGCTCGGCTCGGCGCTGAGTCTTGCGGAAGGCAACGCGCTGTTGCTCGCACCGGCCTACAAAACATCATGACCAGCCTGCCTTTCGCTCTCCCTGCGCGCCCCGCCGTCACGCGTCTGCGGCAGCAGGATGCGCGCCGCGCAGCGGCCGGCACGGGGGTGCGCAGCCAGCCGATGGCGGGGTTCGAGGAACGATTCACGGACATCGTCGACTATATCGTGCGCATTACCGACGAGATCTGGATGGAGCGCGCGGTCGGCTACATCTACGATACCTACGATGCCAGCTGCACCATCTATTCCAGCTACGGCGTCGTCCGGTCGGTCGAGGAGGTGATCGCCTCGACCGTGACCACGCTGAATGCCTATCCTGATGGCGAAATCCACCATCTCAACGTGGCGTGGAGTGGCGACGACACAGAAGGCTTCTATACCTCGCATCTCGGGCATAGCCGCTCGACCAATGTGGGCCGCACGGCCTGGGGGCCGGGAACGGGGCGGCGCACATCGATCCGCTTCGTTGCTGACTGTGTCAGCCGCGACAACCGCATCCACACCGAATGGCTGGTGCGAGACAACGGCGCCGCGGTCCGCCAGCTGGGCTATGACCTGCACGATGTCGCCCGCCGCGCGGCTGCCACATTGCCGCTGGAACTGCCTGTCTTGTCGCCGGAGACCCGGTTGCTAGGGCATGTGCCGCGTGGCCGGCTCACGGCGGATGAATCGACGGTCGAAGGCTGGGCGCAGGCTCTGTTCCATGATTGCTGGAACCTGCGCCGACTCGACTGGCTCCAACGTCACTATGCTGTCGATGTCGTGGCCCATGCCGGCGGGGGGCGGACGGCGCAGGGCCTCAGAAATTACCAAGCTCTGGTCCTGCACCTTCTGGCGGCCGTGCCGGATGCGGTCATGCGGGTGGAAAATGTCTGCTGGTCGGAAGAGGCCGACGGCGTGATCGTCGCCGTACGTTGGGTGCTGGAAGGGCATTCGGCGCCCGGCGGCGTGCTGGGCGAATGCCCCCCGGGCAAGGCCGTTTTCATCATGGGCATGAGCCATCTGCGACTGGCGGGTGGCAAGGTGGTGGAGGAATGGATGCTGTTCGATGAACTGGGCGTACTCGCTCAGACCTATCGCTGATGGAGGTGCGCCGATGATTTGGGACCAGGATCCGGCTGTCCTCTCGCCTGTGGGCCAGCCGATCGAGACGCTGCTGGAAGAAGGCCCCCGCCGCCAGCGGCTGGAAGGCTTCGAGCCGGTGTATCGCGACTTCGTGGACTATATCATCCGCTGCACCCACCGCATCTGGGAAGAGAAGAATATCGGCCTGTGCCGCAACCACTACAGTGCGGATTGCGTCCTCCACATGCTTGCCGGGCCGGCGGTCGGCGCCGGGATCGTCACGCAGAACACCATCGGCACGCTCGGCGCCTATCCCGACCGGATGGTGATCGGCGAGGATGTAATCTGGAGCGAGGACGAGCCGCAGACCTTCTACAGTTCCCACCGGATCACCAGCCGCTCGACCCATATGGGTGACGAGGCGCTGGTGGGGGCCGCCACCCTGCGTGCCGCCGGCGTCACCACCATCGCCGACTGCAAGGTGGTCGGCAACCGCATCGTCGAGGAATGGCTGGTGCGCGACAATGCGCGAGCGCTCTGGCAGGTGGGGGCATACCCGCACGCCTTTGCAGCTGTCGCCGCCGAAGCGGACCGCGAGGGCGACCCGCAGCGGCACGACTGGCGCCGAAGCTGGATCGACCGGACCCGGACCGAGGGCGATATTGCAGTTCCGGAGGGGCATCCCGCGATCCTGCCGGCCGCCATGCTGCGGACGGCCTTTGCCGATGATCTCTACGGCGAGGCTGCGAAGGCGCTGTCACCAGCGGTTGACATACGCTGGCCTTCCAATCGGCGCGGGGCGGGCAGGGGCTACTGGATCGGCTGTGTGATGCAGCTTTCGGCGATGCTGCACCGACGCACCTTCCGGCTGGAGCTTGTGGCGGCGCGGCCGCTGCCGCACGGCGATACTGCCGTTGCGTTGCGCTGGACGCTGGCCGGATTTCACGACGGCATCGGGCCGTGGGGGCCACCCTCGGGGCGGGAACTGCTGCTGCTGGCGGTTTCGCACCTGCGGATACGGGGCGGTGCAATCGTCGAGGATACAACGATGTTCGACGAGGTCTCGGCGCTCAGGCAGATTGCGGGGGGGCTTGGCGCATGAGTGCGACATCGGCACTGAAGGCGCTTGCGCTGGGCAACCGCCCGGACGGCGACGCCCTGCTTTCCACCTGCCGGTACGAATGCCGCGGTGGCGACACCATCGGCCAGGAAGCAATATGGGAAGCCATGGCGCTGGAGCCCTTGGCTGGCGCGTCCGACGCGCAGGCGATCGCGACGCCGATGGGCCTGGCACTGATCGGCAGCGGCGATGCGCTGTTCGCCGATCTCTACGGCGACTACATCGGTCGGCTGTGGCGGATCGGCGGCGGCAGCTGCCCCGGCGAGGAGCCTGCGCTCGATGTGCCGTTCGATCCCGATCTGCACCAGCGTCGCGGCGACGTGCTGTTTCGGGGCGCGGACCATCCATTGCTCGACGCGGCCGGCTGTACCGCTGCCGAGGCAGCCGCGCACATGCTGCTGGACGCCGCCCGCGGCCCCGGCCTGCACCGGGTGCGGCTGTTCGTGCTGCGGGTCGTGGCGGATGCAGGCAGCATGGCGGTCCTGGCCTCGGTGCACCGGCTGGCCGGCGGAACGGCGCGACAGGGCGGCTTCGGCTTCGGCCTTGTGTCGACGGGGAACCGGGGCGTGGCGACGATCGTCGATCCGTTGTGGAAGCGGGCCTGGACACCGCGCCTGTGACACCGCGCCTATGATCATGGCAACGCCGCTTTTGCTGCCGGGGAACATGTGCGACGCGCGGATGTGGCCGGACGCAGTGCGGGCGGCAATGCCGGGAGCGGTGGATGTGGCGCTGACGGGCGCGGCGGACATCGACCAACTGGGCGAGATCGCACTCGCGTCGGCGCCTGGACCGCTGTTGCCGGTTGGCTTCTCGATGGGCGGGATCGTGGCGCTGGCCATGGCACGGCGGGCGCCGGATCGGATTGCCGGGCTCGTCCTGCTGGACACGAACGCCGGTGCCGACCTGCCGGAGCGGGCGCGCGAGCGGCCCCGGCAGCAGGCCGATGTCCGCGCCGGACGGCTGGAAGAGGTCGTCGTCGGGGAGCTGAAGCCCAACTATCTGGCAGCCGCCAACCGGGTGAACGCGCCGCTGCTGGCGTTGCTGCGGGACATGGCGCTTGCGATCGGCCCGGACGGCTTTATCGCCCAGAGCGAGGCGCTGCGAACCCGCCCGTGCCAGCGCGAGGTGCTCGGCACGCTGCCCGTCCCCGTGCTGATCGCCTGCGGATCGGAAGACCGGCTTTGCCCGCCGCACCGGCATGCGGAAATGGCAGAGTCTGTCGCCGTTGCGGAATTGCACGTGGTGCAGGGGGCAGGTCATATGCTGCCGCTGGAGCAGCCGGAGCGGCTGGCAGACATAATCGCGCAGTGGAGGGCAAGATGATTGCAACGACCCACGTCGGATCGCTGCCGCGATCCGCCGCAGTGACCGACCTGATCTTCGCATCTGAGCGCGGTGACGCAGTAGACGCAGCACAGTTCGATGCCGTGGTCGGCGCAGCGGTCTTGGATGTGGTGCGTCGCCAGGTGGGTGCCGGGGTCACCATCGTGTCGGACGGCGAGATGGCGAAGATAAGCTATGCAACCTACATCAAGGACCGGATCAGCGGCTTCGACGGCGATTCACCCCGCACGGCGCCGGCGGATCTCGAAGCCTTCCCGACCTTTCTGGAACGGCAGGCGAAGGGGGGCGGCACGCCCAGCTACCGCCGCCCGCGCTGTGTCGGGCCCGTGGCACCCCTGACGCTTGCAGCGCTGGAGGATGATCTGCGCCGTTTCGCCGACGCCCGCATGAGCGCGGGCGGCCCGGCCGGCTTCATGAACGCCGCGTCGCCGGGTGTCATTGCATTGTTCCAGCCGAACGACTTCTATCCGACCGAAGATGCCTATCTGGAGGCCGTGGCGGAAGCGATGCGGCCGGAATATGAGGCGATCGCCGGCGCAGGCCTCATCCTGCAACTGGACAGCCCGGATCTCGGGCTGGGGCGGCATATGATGTTCAAGGGTCTTTCAGATGATGCCTATCTCGGGCGCATCGGCAAGCATGTCGATGTTCTGAACCATGCGCTGCGAAACATCGCGGCGGACCGAATTCGCATGCATGTATGCTGGGGAAATTACGAGGGGCCGCACCATTGCGACGTGGAAATGGAGGCGATTCTACCCACGCTGATGCGCGCGAAACCGGCCGGCCTGCTGTTCGAAACCGCAAACCCGCGCCACCAGGCCGACATCGAGGCCTTTGCCGCGATTGCCGACACGCTGCCGGAGGACAAGATCCTGATCCCCGGCGTGATCGATTCGACCAGCAACTTCATCGAGCATCCCAAGGTCGTGCGCAACCGGATCGAGGCGTTCGTCGGGCTGTTCGGCGCCGAGCGGGTGATCGGCGGAACCGATTGCGGCTTTTCCACCTTCGCCGGTTTCGGCGCGGTCGATCCCGAGATTGTCTGGGCCAAGCTGGCGACGCTGGCCGAAGGCGCCGCGATGGTGCGGTCATGACCCTGAAGGCGCGGATCGCGGCGGGCGACTATCTGCTGGGGAGCTTCCTGAAGACGCCGTCGCCGATCCTTGTCGAGGTGCTGGCAGACGCCGGGCTCGACCTGCTATGCCTGGATGCCGAGCATGCGCCGTTCGACCGCGCCGGCCTGGACGCCTGCATCCTGGCAGCGCGCGCCGGGGGGCTGCCGGTGCTGGTGCGAACCCCGACCGCCGCGCCCGAGCATATCCTGAACGCCCTGGACTGCGGTGCCGACGGCGTGCTGGTGCCGCATGTGAAGAGCGCCGCTGAAGCTCGCGCAGTGGCGGCTGCGGCCCACTATGGCCCAGGCGGGCGCGGCTATGCCGGTTCCAGCCGAGCTGCCGGCTATGGCACTTTGGGCATGGTGGCGCACCGGGCCGCGAGCGAGGCGCGTACGGTGGTAGTGGCGCAGATCGAGGATCTCGAAGCGCTGGACGAGATCGAGGCAATCGCCGCGGTGCCCGGAATTGACGCAGTGTTCGTAGGCCGCATCGACCTGACAGTCGCACTGGCCGCCGATACGCCCGATGCGCCCGAGGTGATCGCCGCCGTCGAGCGGATCTGTGCTGCGGGCCGCGCGGCGGGTCGCCCGGTCGGCATGTTCGTGCCGCGAGACAGCGACGTGCCCCACTGGCGCGGGCACGGCGCCACCCTTTTTCTGCAGGGGTCTGACCACGTCTTCCTGCGCGTGGGCGCGGCTGCCCTGCGCGCTGCCTGCGGCAGCTGACCCCACCGATAACTGTGAACCAAAGGAGGCCGAGCATGTCCGATTTCCAGGCCGAGAAGGCCATTGTCCGTGCCTTCCACGAGGCCATCGAAGCTGCGGAGCCGTTGGGCGTCGCCGACGCATTGGCGCGGTTCGTGCACCCCGAATGGCATTGGCGCGGGATGCACCCCTTCCACGAGCAGCGCGGCCCTGAGGCGGTGGCACGCGTGTTCTGGGAGCCGCTGAAGACGTCGCTGCAGCATCTCCAGCGCCGCCCCGACATCTTCATCGCCGGGCTGAATGCGATCGACGGCTTCGAAGGCCGCTGGGTGGTCAGCATGGGGCATCTGATGGGGCTGTTCGATCGGCCCTGGCTGGGCATCCGCCACACCCTCAGGATCGCGATGCTGCGCTACTGCGAGTTCAACCGGGTAGAGGACGGCAAAATCGTGGAAAGCGCGATGTTCTGCGATATCCCGCACCTTATGATCCAGGCGGGGCAAAATCCGTTTCCGCCCCAGACGGGCGCGCATCTGGTGCAGCCGGGGCCGCGAACCCACACCGGGCTCTGCTATGAGCCGCAGGACCCGGCGATGGGCAAGGTAACACTGGCTGCCATCGACGCAATGCTGAACAACCCCGGTGCCAAGTTCCACAACCAGGATGAGGCGACCCGGCTGGCACGCGTGTGGCACGACGACATGATCTGGTGGGGCCCGGCGGGGATTGGTGCTGCCTATACGATCGAGCGCTATATCCGCCAGCACAGCACCCCTTTCGACAAGGGGCTGTCGGTGGGCTACCGCTTCAACGGCCACATTGCGAAGATCGCCGAAGGGGACTTCGGCGGGTTTTTCGGCTGGGCCAACCTGACCCTGCGCAACTCCGGCGGCTATTTGGGCATGACCGCCGGGCCGGGCCCGGCCGACATGCGGGTGATCGACATGTACCGGCACGAGAACGGCAAGCTCGCGGAGAACTGGATCTTTATCGACATCCTGCATTATCTGAACATGCAGGGCCTGGACGTGCTGGCGCGCATGGACGCGGTGCAGTCGGGCGGCGGATGAAGTCGGGCGATTTCCAGGCCGAGAAGGCCGTCGTCCGGCGCTTTCACGACGCGCTGGACCGGGCGGGGCCGCAGGCGATTGCCGATGCGGTACGGCCCCATGTCGCCCAGGGCTGGCGCTGGCGCGGCGTTCACCCGTTCGACGAGCTGCAAGGAGCCGATGCGGTGGCCGCCGGTTTCTGGCAACCGCTGCGCACCGCCCTCGCCAGGATGCAGCGACGGCCCGACATCTTCATGGCAGGCGACAACAACGTGGTGGGGGCCGACGTGAAGGGCGGCGCGGGGCGATGGGTGGTCCAGATGGGCCATCTGTTGGGCCTGTTCGATCGGCCGCTGCTGGGCATCCGCCCGACCGGCCGGATTGTCATGCTGCGCTTCGCCGAATTCAACCGGATCGAGGAAGGACGGATCGCCGAGACGCTGATGTTCGTCGACCTTCCGCACCTGATGATGCAGGCCGGGCAATGGCCGCTGCCGCCGCAGACCGCGGCGCATCTGGTCCAACCGGGCCCCCGAACCCACGATGGGCTGATGTATGAACCCCAGGATCCCGCACGGGGGCGCGCGACCCACGCGGCCATCCACGCCATGCTGGCGAACCCGGGGCGTGGCTTCTTCGTGCCCGATGCGGCGGCCCTGCTGGCCAAAGCCTGGCGCGACGACATGGTCTGGTGGGGCCCGGCCGGGATCGGCGCGGCCTACACGATCCATCGTTATCTGCAGCAGCACAGCGACCCGTTCGACAAGGCCTTCTGGGCGCATTGCGAATCGTTGGGAGAAATCGCCAGCATCGCCGAAGGTGCGTTCGGTGGGTTCGTGGGCTATCCGAGCATGCGCATGACCAACGCCGGCGGATACATGGGGATGACAGGCGTCTCCGGGCCCGCGGACATGCGCCTGATCGACCTCTACCGCCAACAGGACGGCAAACTTGCCGAGAACTGGGTGTTCATCGACATGCTGCATTTCCTGAACATGCAGGGCCTGGACGTTCTGGCGCGGATGGATGCGGTGCAGTCGGGCGGCGGCTGACGCCGCCCCATACCAAGGCCCAATGAGGAAGCCTCATCGAGATCGGCCTAGCGGTCGGCGCGCGATCGCGGTTCAGCCAGAGACTGACCTTCGGGTTGCGGCGTTCCGCCGGGCCATGACCGCCCGGTCAGAAGCGCTTGCCCACCCTTAGGCCCAGCGTGCGCGGCTGGTTGTAGATGCGGTAGATCTGCCCGATCGGGTCCGCGCTCGACGGCCCGCAGTAATTGATGTTGCAGCGCGCCGCCCGGCTCAGCTGGCCACGCGTGTCGGTGACGTTGCGCATGTAAAGCTCCACGTTCCAGCCGTCCCAGGCATAGCCCGCGGCGGCGTCGAGCGTGGCGTAGGAAGGCAGCTTGCCGGTCTTGGCCAGGTCGCGCGTGGTGATGACGGGGTCGCGCTCGCCGATATAGGCACCCGCCAGCTGGATGTGGCTGCGCCCGGCGCCCATGTCCCACTCGTAGCGACCGATGATATTGCCTTTGAACCGCGGTGTCAGCGGCAGCCGCGCGCCAGCCGGCGCCGTCACGCCGCCGAACAGGATGAAGGGCTCCTTCAGCGTTGCGTCGACGAAGGTACCCGATGCACTCAGCGAAAGCCCGTCGGCGCGCCAGGTGAGGTCGCCCTCGATTCCCTTGGATTGTGCCTTGCCGACATTGCCGACCAGCACGACGCCGCTGCCGCCGGGCGGCTGGTACGAGACCTGGACGTCCTTCCAGTCCTGCAGGAAGACCGTGAGGTTCGCCGTCAGCCGTTTGTCCAGAAAGCTGTTCTTGGTGCCGATCTCGTAATTCGTGAGCTCGTCGGCGTCGAACGGCTCGGCGGCGCCGGCGCGGTTGATCCCGCCGGGGCGAAACCCCGTCGAGAAGGTCGCATAGACCATGTTGTCGGGGGTGATGCGGTAGGTCGCGTTCGCACGCCACGTCCAGCCGCTGCCTTCCGAACGCTTCGGGCTGATCGAACCGTCGGAATTGAGGATGCCGAGGTTGGTGCAGGGGCTGCCGGGGACGACCGCGACACCGACGCCATAAGGTCCGCCGCCGCCGGCGCGGCCCAGGCACTGCCGCACCCCGGTGCCGAAATAGGTGGTGTTGACGCCGAAGAATCCGACCAGCGTGTTGTCGAACCGGTAGCGCCGCACGCCCCCTGTCAGCAGCAGCTTGTCGGTCACGTCGAAATCGAACTGGGCGAAAGCGGCATAGTCGCGGTCGATGCGCTCCTGCCGGGTCAGCCATACCGTTTCCGGCCGTCCCGGAACCGACAGGCGGGTGGCGAAGCCGGGCGTGATATAGGCCTCGTCGTCGTTCTGCACCTGACGCTGGTAGAACAGGCCGACCTGCCCGCTGAGCCGGCCCATGTCGGGAAGCGCCACCCGCAGCTCCTGGCTGACCTTGCTGAGCCTGAAGTCGCGGATGTTAAGCTGCGAGGGGTCGATCAACTGGCCGGCGTCGTTGACGACACCCGCGCCCGAACCCGCCACCAGGTCGTAGAAATAGCCATAGTCCGAATAGTCGTTCTGGCTGTCGATCGTGCGCTTCATGTAATAGCCGGCATAGGTGATCTCGAAGTCGGCGACGCGCCCGGTGATGGTGCCGCCCACCTGGAGCCATTCGTCGTACCCGAAC
>JANPJJ010000111.1:0-4772 GCA_031425455.1 Sandaracinobacter sp.
GTCGCGCTTGCGGCGTTCCGCCGGGAGTTTGTTTGGGAGCGGCCTGACGGCCGGCGCGCGGTCGCGCTTGCGGCGTTCCGCCGGGAGTTTGTTTGGGAGCGGCCTGACGGCCGGCGCGCGGTCGCGCTTGCGGCGTTCCGCCGAGGATCTTGAAACCCGAAATGCCGGTTCCCAGATATCGGACGTGCCGGCGGCAGCCTTATGGGGCCCCGGCGCATCGCCCGGCCGGAACGGCGGGCACAACCTGAACCCATTGCTTTGAAAGGATTGGTTCCATGCGCAACAACTTCGACTTCTCGCCGCTGCTTCGCTCGTCGATCGGCTTTGAGAATATCAACCGGCTGATCGATATCGCAACCCGCGCGGCCGAAGGCGACAACAGCTTCCCGCCCTACAATATCGAAAAGGTGGGCACCGACGCCTATCGTATCACGATGGCTGTTGCCGGCTTCACCCGCGCCGAGCTTGACCTCACCGTCCAGGAGAACACCCTGGTCGTCACCGGCAAGGCCGCCGACGAAGCCCAGCCGGCCGAGCGCAGCTTCCTGCATCGCGGCATCGCCAAGCGCGCGTTCGAGCGGCGCTTCCAGCTCGCCGACGTGATCAAGGTGACCGGCGCCAGCTATGAGAACGGCCTCTTGAACATCGACCTGGTGCGCGAAGTGCCCGAGCACAAGAAGCCCCGCAAGGTCGAGATCGGCGGCGAGGAAGCCCCGGCCCTCGAAGGCGCGATCGGCTGATCCTTGGCCCAACGTACCTTCGGGTGCGACCGAAAAAGCCCTCCCCCGGGATGCCGGGGGAGGGCAATTTCAGGTCGGCGCCCCAAGAGTCGCCGGCAATCGGCCCGTCTCAGGCCGTCAAACCACGACGACGCCGTGCGGAGGCGCCGACCAGGCCGAATCCGGCGATCATCATCGCCCAGGTCGCAGGCTCCGGAACTGCGCCCGAGATGAACTCGCGGTGCAGATAGATCGGGACTGCGCCCTTCAACTGGCCGAAGCGGTTCATCGACTCGTCTTCGCGATACCAGAGCGCGAAGGAGTGCACGGCCGCAACTTCGCCATCGACGAAATAGGCCGAGCCCGAGTCGCCGCCGCCGCCGATGCCTTCACGCTCGCCGCGCCCCAGATCGCAATATTTGGAGCTGGAGAAGATCGGATCGGCAAAGCCTTCGAAGATTCCCACATTGCACGAACCATCCCGGAACGCGGTGCCGTTGTCGAAGTCCGAGATCCACACATTGTCGATTGACTGCGGGCCGAAGGCGCCTTCCCAATAACCTGCGAAATCATCGTCGCCGAAGCGGAAATCGAACCGGTTGTCGGCATAGCGCAGGCGCCCGACGCCGAGGTTGGAGCCAACCGCGCCGCCACTGTCTGACCGGACCCCGTAGCCGGCGATGGTATGGTCCACACCGGTGAGGTCGGCGAGGTTGGACAAGCGATAAATGGGCGCGAAATCCGGCGCGTCCGTCGCCAGCTTCAGAATGGCGATGTCGTTCTCGTCCACCACCTCGCCCGAATAGAGCGAATTGACCCGATAGCTCTCGACTGCGACGGCCGTCGCGCCGGATCCCGGGGCATAAACCGCGATGTCGTCCGGGCCGCCATAGAAGAACACCGTGGTGCTCAGGGGCCGGGCCGATGTGCCATCGCTGACGCAATGTGCCGCCGTCACCACCGCACGCGCGCTGATCAGGCTGCCCGAGCAGACGAACGCACCGGCAGAGCCGTAGTCCATCAAGATGCCGACCGCGCCACTATATTGCGGCTTGGGCGGAATGTAGATCGGGTTGCCGCCGCCGGCGATGGTTGCCGTGGAGGTCTGGCCGACGATGTCGTTCACGACCGTCCAGCCACCAGCGTAAGCACCCGCAGTTGCCGGCGCGCCCAGCACCAGTGCGGCCGCGAGGCCGCTTGCCGTCTTCATTGTCATGTTGATTCCCCGGTTAACGTTACCGCCCCCCGTTGAAGGAATGCCGGGCCGGCACGGCGGTGGCAAGCCACTGCCGCAAAGGGTCAGCGTGCACTGATGTCGCACTGGCAGGCCCGGCTGTATAACCCGCCCTGCTCAATAGAAATAAATCTCCTCGACCACGCGGTCTCCGGCCACCCGATAGCCGACCACTTCGCGCATCTGCATCCGCTCGCCGTCCCGGGGGGTCATGTCGATTTCCATCAGGATCAGGAACATATCGCCGTTCACGAACGGTCCTTCGGACCGGAAATGATGGACCTCGTGATTGGCCATCCACCATTCGGCCTTGCGGATCGCTTCCGCCTTGCCCCGCGTTTCGGCCATTTCGCCGGGCATCGCCTCCCGGGTCACCAGGTCGTCGGCCCAATATTTCAGGGCAGCCTCTTCCATCTTGCCCGCTGCCACCATCGCGGCATAGTCTGCCGCCAGCTCACGCACGTCCATATCGAGACCTCCCTCAATCGGAACGGAGGCAGTCTCTGCCCGAATCGGGGGCCTGTGAAGCCTAAAATGGGGAGACCGGAAAATGACGGGCTACAGGATCGAACGCCGGCGAGATGCGCTGGCCGAATGGCGCCAACTCCCCGACCCGCTGGTGGCCGCCGAGGGCGAGGTGATTGCCGAAATCGAACTCGCCGCCCTGACTGCGAACAATGTGACCTACGCCGTGCACGGCGGCCCGCCTCTGCACTATGCGCGCTTCTTCCCTGCGGCAGACCCGGCCTGGTCGGTGGTGCCGCTGTGGGGCTATGGCAAAATAATCGAGAGCCGCAACGCGGACGTTGCCGTCGGCGCCCGCTTCTACGGCTATTGGCCTAGCGCCTCCCATGTAAAATTGGTGCCGGGCCCGTCGAAGCATGGCGGCTTTGCCGACCAGTCCGCACATCGTCAGGGCCTCGCTCCCGTCTACAACGCCTACCGTGCCGCAGACGCGGTGACGGCCCAGCAAGCCCCGCTCGTCGCAACGTTCCAGCCGCTGTTCGGCACTGCATTCGTGCTCGACCATGTGCTGGGCCAGGCGGCGCCCGGCACCAGCATCGTGATGACCAGCGCATCCTCCAAGACAGCCCTCGGGACCGCCTTCAATCTCGGTCGTCGCCATGGCTTGAAGCTGATCGGGCTGACCTCAGCCGGTAACCTGGAGTTCGTCAGGAAAACAGAATATTACACCGATATTCTCACCTATGATGAGATCGAACGACTGGACCACGGAGCGCCGTCCGTGCTGGTCGATTTCGCCGGAAACGGCGCCTTGAAACGCCGACTTCACACGCATCTCAAAGGCCTGGTGGCAAGCCATATCGTCGGCGACACTCATTGGGCCGCACCCGGGGAAGCCGACCTTCCGGGCCCGGCGCCCGCCCTGTTTTTCGCGCCGTCCGCCTGGGAAGCCCGCGCCGCCGAGGTCGGGCCGGCTACGTTCGAGGCAGAACTGGCCGCGGCCTTGCAGGCCTTCCTGGCCACCGTGCCCGATTGGCTGCGCATCGAGACCTACAAGGGGCCGCAGGGCCATGCCGAGGCCTTCGATGCCCTGCTGAACGGGAAGGCGCCGGCGGATCGCGGTGCCGTCTGGCGCCCCTAACCCTGGCCGGCACCCTGGCCGGCAGGATCCGGCCGATCAGCCGCGCTCGACTTCCTTTCGCTCTACCGAAAAGCGCTTCAGCTCTTCGGCGGGCGCCGTCCAGTCCGGCTTGGCGGCGGCGGCGGCCTGATAATCCTCGAACGCGGCCTTCACATCGCCGACCAGTTCGTTCGCAACTGCCCTGGTATAGAGGGCGACTTCGGGCCGCGAGGGGTTCATCGACAGACCCTTGGTAAGGGCCGCAATGGCATCCCGATCGGCGCCGCCGCGGTGCAGCAGCGCGATCCCCCGGTTCACATGGGCCTCGGCAAGCGTCGGCTCCAGCTTCGCGGCCGCTTCATAATCCGCGATCGCCTGCTTCAGCTCGCGCGATTGCATATGTACGATGCCGCGATTCACGAAGGTCGCGGCGCGGTCGCGGCGAGACAATCCCTCCTCGCTCAGCGCACGGCCGCAGACGGCCAGGCTGGCACGGGTCTCGCGCTTCAGCTCGGCGGCCAGAAAACATTCCCGGCCAAGGCCGCCGCCGATGATGCTGACGGCGGCATCCGCGGGCAGCGACATCGCCAGGGCCGTGCCCAGAAAGGCCAGTTTCAGGGTTCTGATCGGGTGCATGCTGTCCTCCATCTCCCGGCCGGCAGAATAGCATATCCGTACGCCTTGCCTAGCGGTCGCGTGGCCCTCGCCCCCCCAACCACGTGACGTGCCCCATCTTGCGCCCGGGGGCCGGAGTCGACTTGCCATAGAGATGCAGGTGCGCCGCCGGATCGGCCAGCAGCGTCGGCCACCCTAGCACCTCGTCGCCGAGCAGGTTATGCATCTCCACCGAGGGCGCGCGCAGCCCGACGGGCCCCAGCGGCAGGCCACAGATTGCCCGCACATGCTGCTCGAACTGCGAGGTCTCGGCACCCTCGATCGTCCAGTGGCCGCTGTTGTGCACCCGCGGCGCCATCTCGTTGAAGACGGGGCCATCGGCACAGGCGAAGAATTCGCAGGCCAGCACGCCGACATAGTCGAGCGCGTCGGAGATGCGAACGACGAGATCGGTGGCAGCGGCAAGGTGCGCCGGGTCCAGCCCGTCGGCCGGCACCCGGCTCTGCGCCAGGATACCGCCGTCGTGGCGGTTCCGGCAGGCCGGGTAATGCCGCTCGTGCCCGGCCGGGCAGCGCGCCACAAGGATGGAAAACTCGGCCTCGAACCGCACCAACCCTTC
>JANPJJ010000112.1:0-11873 GCA_031425455.1 Sandaracinobacter sp.
GGTCAGACGTGCATGCTGTTCCTGATGCACAGGAACAGCATGCCGTGCCCACGGAGGTTACTGAGGGGTGGCCGGTGCGGGCGCGGTGCCCTTGCTCATGGAGCCGTGGTCCATCTTGGAATGGTCCATCTTGGAATGGTCCATCTTCGAGGGGTCCATCTTATCCTTGTCGCAGCAGCACTTCTTCGGTTCGGCCGGGGTTTGCTGCGCCACGGCGGGGGCTGCCACCAGCGTGGCCAACGCCATCAGGATAATGCTCTTCGTCATGGTCTTCGTCCTTTCAAAGTGACAACTCATTTACGCAGCACTGGGACTCATCCCGCATCGACCTTGCTGGGCTCCATGTCTGACTGATTCAGAACCAGAAGCGAACGCCGCCCCGCACCGACCAGCCGCCCGTGTCCTTACCCTCCGCGCGGGCCAGGCGGGCGGATTTTCCCAGTCGGCTTTCGTAGATGACAGCGAGTGTCGGGGCGAACTTCCGGTTGAGCTCGTAGCGGGCCTGCACGCCGGTCTCGATCGTCGAAAAGCCGGAACCGATCAGGCGTTCGGGCACGTCGTTCAGGTAGAAGTCCGTCTCCAGCTGCGGCTGCAGCACGAACCTGTTTGTCAGCCTCAGGTCGAACGATTGCTTGAACCGGATGCTGACGTCGCCCTTGAAACCGATGAAGGCATGCAGCTCGGTTTCGATGAGCTGCGGGGCCAGCCCCTGAACACCGACGACGGCATAGGCACGCGCATCGGGCTCGAGATCGGTGCGGATGCCGCCCTGGACGTCGAAGAAGCTCCAGACGTTGCGACTGTAGAGCGCCTGGATCTCGGCCTGCTCGGTACGCGATCCGGCCTGTTCGCCCTCGGTCTTCCACCAGAATTTGTGGACGTCTCCGCCGACCCAGCCCTCGGCATCCCAGTTCCCCACATCCGTGCCGTTCTGCCGGCTGTAGTCCAGCTGCGCCTGGGTGAAGGTGAGCGTCCGGCCGCCATGGAAATGCTCGGCAAGGTCTTGTCCGGTCTCGCCGGGCTCCGGGTTCGGCCGGCCCAGATCCTGTGCAACAGCGGGAGCGGCGGCCAGCAGGGCCGCGACGGCGAGGGTTCGCATCATCTCAATGGGCCGCGTGCAGGCCGGCTGTCGATGCCGTGGGGGCAGCCACCTTGGCCACCACCAGCTTCTTCATCATGCCCGAATCCATGTGGAACAGCAGGTGGCAGTGCAGCGGCCATTCGCCGGGTTCGTTCGCAGTCAGGATCACCGACTGGGTGCGGCCGGGGGCCACGGCGATCACATTCTTCTCCGGCATCCGGTCGGCGGGCGCGCCATTCTCGATTTCGAAGAACATGCCATGGAGGTGCATCGGGTGGGCCATCATCGTCTCGTTGACGAACGTGATCCGCACCCGTTCGCCGAACTGCACGTCGACCGGCGGCGACCGATCGAACGGCACCCCGTTCAGCGACCACAGGTAACGCTCCATGTTGCCGGTGATGCGGATGACGATGTCGCGGGTGGGGGCGCGAGCATCGCGGTTCGGAGCCGCGGCGACCAGATCGTTCATGGAAAGCACCCGGCTGCCGTAGGGTGCGCCGGTCGCCCAGCCGAACACCCGGCCGGAGCCGTCGGTATCGCCTTCGCGGCCCAGATCGGCGCCATGGTCCATCTTGCTGTGGTCCATGCCAGCCATCGGGTCCCGGCCGTAGCCATAGTCGACCCGCGGGAAGGCAGTGCCGCCTTCGGGCTTCTGCGCAAATGCGACGGCCGTTCCGGTGCGCGGCCCGCCGGCCTTGGGCTCCGTCTGCGGGGTGCAATGCCCCATCGCCGCATGCTCGGGCGGGCACTTGGGGTCGGCAGCAGGTGCGGCGGGCCCTGTGGCGGGCATCGTGCAATGACCCATGGCCGCATGTTCCGGCGTGCAAGCCGCAGCGGGCTTCGGCGCTGGTGGCGGCGGCATGGTGCAGTGGCCCATAGCCGCGTGTTCAGGAGTGCAGGTCGAGGCCGGTGCGGCTGCGGGCGCCGGCGCAGCATCCGGCATCTTGCAGTGGCCCATCGCGGCATGTTCGGGGGTGCACGCGCTTGCGTTGGGCTGCGCCTGCGCCAACTCCATTCCCGCCATCGCGGCAGGCTGCCGCACGGCGGCTGCATTCAAGGTCGTGGTCATGCCGTCGGTACGGGCCATCCGATGCCCGGCGTGCCCGCCGGCGGCTGCGGACGGCGCGGCGTCGCCCGCCATGGCATGGCCCATCTCGCCCATCATCAGGATCTGCATCGGGCGCGGTTCCGGTGCTGCCACCGCCATGTCGGCGTTCGCGCCAAGTACGGCGAGCGCATTGGCCCGGCGGTCGATAGTCTCCACCCACAGCGGATAAGCCCGGTCGTCCTTCGGCTCGACGAGCACGTCGTAGGTCTCGGCGACCCCAATGCGGAATTCGTCCACCTTCACTGGCTCGACCATGCGGCCATCGGCTGCGATCACCGTCATCGTCAGGCCGGGGATGCGAACATCCATGAAGCTCATCGCCGAGCCGTTGATGAAGCGCAGTCTTACCCTCTCGCCCCGCTTCATCTCGAACCAGGGCTTCCTTGCCGTCGGCTGGCCGTTCACCAGCAGGGTGTAATTGGACACGTCGGCGATGTCGGTCGGGTCCATCCGCATCCGGCCCCAGGCCGCGCGATCGGCAAGGGTCTTGCCCAGCCCGAACTTTGCTGCGTCGCGCAGAAGCTCGGGCGTGGTGCGCTTGTTCCAGTTGTAGTAGCCGGCGTCCGCCTTCAGGTTGCGGAGGATGCGCTCGGGGTTCTCGGGCGTGTGCTCGGTCAGCAGGATCACATGTTCGCGGTCGACCGCGACTTCGGGGCCGTCCTTCGGATCGATGATGAGGGCGCCATATTGCCCCGCCTGCTCCTGCGTCGAGGCGTGGCTATGGTACCAATAGGTGCCCGACTGGCGCAACGTGAACTGGTAGGTGTAGGTTTCGCCGCTTCGGACCCCCTGGAAGCCGTTGAAGCCGGGGGCACCATCGTGATGGCCCGGGATCAGCAGCCCGTGCCAGTGGATCGCCGTCATCTCCGGCAGCTCGTTCCTCAGGTTCACGGTGACCGTGTCGCCTTCCCGGAACCGCAGCACGGGGCCGGGCACGCTGCCGTTCAGCGTGACGACGGTGTCGCGGCGGCCGGGGTTCACCTCAAGCCGCTCGCGCTTGGTGACCAGGTCGACCGTAACGGCCTTGGCATATGCACCTGTCGATACCGAGACGGCGGTCGTCAGAAACAGTGCGGTCAACATCGAACGTGCGCGGTGCATGGCATCCTCGTTTCGGCTTCGGTCAGACCCCATACGCGCCGAAGTTGCGCGCCCCTCAGACAATGTTCAAAACGCGGCGAAGCTCACGGCGGGCCCTGGACACCTTGGTCTCGACCGCCTTGGCGCTGATCCCGAGCTGGGCGCCGGCCTCTGCCTGGCTCAGTCCCTCGATCGCCGTCAGCACCAGCGGGGTGCGGAGCGCCAGCGGCAGTGCCGCAATCGCCCGATCCAGCCGGGCCAGCGCCGCGCGATCGCCGGCCACGGCATCGGGCAGGGGTGCCTGGTCGGCCACATTCGCCGTCACGGCATCGGGCGCCCAACCGAGCAGCATCCGCCGCACGCTGCGCCGCCGGGCCTCGTCGCGTACCTTGTTGAGGGCGATTCGCCGCGCCCAGGGCAGGAACGGTAATGCCGGATCGAACCGGTGCAGGTTGCGCCAGGCCGACACCAAAGTCTCCTGCAGCAGATCATAGGCCAGGTCGGGATCGCCCGTCAGGCGGCGGATCAGGCGATAAAGCGCCTCCTTGTGCCGCCGCATCAGCCGGCCAAACGCCGGCTCGTCGCCGGCCGCCGCGCATCGCACCAGCGCCTCGTCGTCGTCCGGCGACACCCTCGGCTACTTGGACTCGGCGGTCAGCGCGTCGACGATGGTGCGGTCGAAGATCTCGGTCTGCTCGGGCGTCATCACCGCGCGCATGGCGAACACATGCTCGATGCTGGCCTTCTGCAGCCCGCCCATGGCGACATGGAAATGGTCGACTGCGGCCGTCACCGCAGGTCCGTAGGCCTGTTCGGATTTGATGGCGGCGGCGAGCTCCGCGTTGGCCTGCCGCATCTCGAGCTCCATCGCTTTGCGCCGGATCGCGAAATCCCGCTCGAGGTCCTCGATGCGGGCGGTCTGCTGGGCGTCGAGATCGAGATCGCGGTGCACCGCGGCATGAAAACCGTCGCTGCCGTTTGCCCGTGCAGCCAGCTTCGGCCCGGCCCAGGCGCCGCCAAGCCCCGCAAGCACGGCCACCACCAGGATCAGCAATGTCTGCTGCCAGGATCGGCTCACCGTGCCGCTTCCAGAAGGGTCGAGGGTGCAAGCGAAATCGAAGGCGAAAAGGCCGAAATCTCGGTCGGCGAAGCCGACGCCGTTGCCGTGGACGCCACGGCCCCGACCATCAAGGCCACCAGCGTTGACAAAGCCGGGAGGCGCCAACCTGCAAGCGGCGACATCTCACCGGCAGGCGCAATTCTGGCCCATACCGCAGGCTCCAGCTGCGACAGATCGCGATCCCCAGGCGCAGCTGCAAGTGCGGCTAACAGCTTGTCGAGCCCGTCGTTCATCACCGTCTCCAAATTTCGTGCCGGCGCCGTCCTGACCCCGGAACACTTTCCCAATACGCTCCCGCTCCTTCAAGCCCGCACCTTTTTTCTGCGGGGTTTGAACCGGCCATGCGTATCCGTTGCCATGGACAAGCTCAGCCCTTCAGCAATCACGGTCAGCCGGCGCAGCGCGCTCGCCATGGTCGGTGCGCTGACAGCCTCGCCGCTGGCAGCCCGGACCGCGGTGCCGATGACCATGTATCGCGACGAGGGTTGCGGCTGCTGCCTGAAATGGGCGGACCATGCCCGCAAGGCCGGCTTTGCGGTGCAGGTGGTGGACCAGCCCAACATGCCTGCACTGAAGACCCGCATCGGCATCCCGGAAGCCCTGTGGTCGTGCCACACCGCAATGGTCGCGCGCCATGTGGTCGAGGGGCATGTGCCGCTGGCCGCTGTCACGCGCATGCTGGCGATGGGGAGCAAGGCGCCGCTGGGGATTGCAGTCCGTGGCATGCCGCTCGGCTCGCCGGGAATGGAAGTGCCGGACGGCCGGATCGATGCATTTTCAGTGATGGCATTCGACGTTGGCGGTCGAAGCCGGCGCTTCCAGTGAGTGTCCACGCCCCTGCCGCTCTACATTCCACCAAAAGGAGATACATCATGCGCCTGGCTTATGCTGTTTTGGCCGCCGTTCTGATTGCGGGCCCGGCTGCGGCTCATCCCAAACTGGTTGCCTCGGCGCCGGCAGCCGGCGCGGCCGTGTCCGCACCCGCGGCGATCTCGCTGACGTTCAGCGAGAAGCTGTTCGAGAAAATGTCCGGCGCGACGCTCGCGATGACCGGCATGGCAGGGATGCCCGGCCACGGCGCCGGACCTGTCCAGACGCGGACCTCGCTTTCGGCGGACGGCAAGACGATGACGCTCACGCCCGCAGCCCCGCTAAAGCCGGGGAGCTACCAGGTCGACTGGTTCGGCGTTGCAGGCGACACGCACAGGATCACGGGCAAGGTCAGCTTCAGCGTCCGCTGACCCGGCGTGGACGATCCGCTCGCCGTTGCCGTGCGATGGCTGCTCTATGCCGCGCTCGGAAGCAGTTTCGGGCTTGCGGGCTTTGGCTGGCACGCGCTTCCCGCAGCCGATCGGCCGGCATGGAGCCGGTCAATCCGGGCGCTGCTAGGCTTGCTCGTCGCCACTTCGGTTCTGGCTTCGGCAGGCGGGATCGGCATTCTCGCCAGCCGGATGCTCGGCATCCCGCTACCCGCCGTCGACGCCGAGGCTCTGGCAATGCTGCTGGAGCTTCCGGGGCTGAGCATTGCGCTTGGCCTGAGGCTGGGAAGCCTTCTCCTTGCGGCCACCATGCTGCTGGTTGCACCCCGCCAACACGGCCTCCTCGTTGCAGCGTTGGCAGTCGCTCTCGCGACCCTCGCATGGTCCGGTCATGCCGCAGCAACCGAAGGGGCCCTTTCCTTGCCGCACCTGGGCTCGGCCGTCCTGCATCTCTGGGGTGCAGGGCTGTGGCTGGGCGCGATTGCGGCCTTCCTGCTGCTCGCAGGCCGAGCCGCGCACAACCCCGAGGCACGCGCATTGCTCGCAGATGCGCTGGCGCGCTTCCCCAAAACCGGTACTGCGATCGTGCTGCTGCTGGCCGTCAGCGGGTTTGCCAACATGGTCCTGATCGTGGGGATGCCGGGCCTGCCGGCAACTCTGCGGGTTCCCTGGGGTCAGCTGATGGCTCTGAAGCTTGCGGCCTTCGCCGGCATGCTGGGCCTTGCAGCGCTCAACCGCTTCCGGCTGGCGCCTGCATTGGCCATGCCGCATAAGCCGAGCGCGGCAATCGCCCGGAGCCTGCGGCTCGAGCTTGCGCTCGCGCTTCTGATTCTCGGTCTGGTCGCCTGGCTGGGCCTGCTTTCACCGACCGGAGAATGACCATGAACCGTCTGCTCGCAGCTTCTGTCATCGCCTCCGTTCTGGCTGCAAGCCCTGCTCGGGCCGCGCAACCGTGGGACACCGTCGATGCGTTTCACGCCGCCCTGCAACGGGGCGACACCCGCGCCGTAGCAGCGCTGCTCGCGCCGGAGGCGCTGATTTTCGAAGCAGGCCATGTCGAACGCTCGGCCGCCGAATATGCCGGCGGGCATCTCGCGGGCGATGCCGCCCATGCCGCCAAGACCGTCACCCGGTTCGGTGCCCGCCGCTGCATGATCGGTTCGGACCAGGCGGTCATTGCGACCGAAACCGTCTCCACCGCGCTGGACAAGTCCGATCCGCGCATCGGCACGGAAACCATGGTGCTGGTGAAAGCAGGAGCGGACTGGCGCATCGGCCATATCCACTGGTCCTCGCGCAAGCTGGCGCCGGGCAAGGCCTTGCCGACCGGCACGCCAAGCGCACCGCCTTGCGCCTGACCGGTCGGCAGGCAGGAGACCGGAGCCGATGTGGGCCCCGCTGAAGAACCCCATTTACCGCCGCCTGCTGCTGGCGCAGGTGATTGCGTTGCTGGGAACCGGGCTGGCAACGGTGGCGCTGGGCCTGCTGGCGTACGACCTTGCCGGCGATGACGCTGGCGCCGTTCTGGGAACGGCCCTTGCCATCAAGATGGTCGCCTTCATCCTGGTGGCGCCGGTCGTGGGCGCATTCGCCGGCCGGTTGCCGCGCCGCGCGTTTCTGGTCTCGATGGATGGGATCCGCGCCGGTGTCGCGCTGATGCTACCTTTTGTGGACCAGGTCTGGCAGGTCTATCTGCTGGTGTTTGTGCTGCAATCGGCGTCAGCGGCGTTCACGCCCACCTTTCAGGCGACCATTCCCGAGATCCTGCCCGACGAGGCCGACTATACCGCCGCATTGTCGCTTTCGCGGCTGGCCTATGACCTCGAAAGCCTGGTGAGCCCTCTTCTTGCCGCGCTGCTGCTGACGGTGATCGGGTTCCACTGGCTGTTCTCCGGTACCGCCGTCGGCTTCCTCGTCTCCGCGCTGCTGATCCTGCCGCTGGCGCTGCTGCGGCCGGCCCCCGATGCCGTCGGCGGCAACACATGGAGCCGCATTACCCTGGGTGCGCGCGTCTATCTGCGCACGCCCCGGCTGCGCGGCCTGCTGGCGATTACGCTGTCGGCTGCGGCCGCAAGTGCGATGGTGATCGTGAACACGGTGGTTCTGGTCCGCGCCATTCCAGGGTTCGGGCAGACCGAGGTTGCAGTCACGCTCGCGGCCCATGGCGGCGGCTCGATGGCGATGGCGTTTGCACTGCCGCGCCTATTGGGTAGGCGGGGCGACCGGCCGGTGATGCTGGGTGCCGCGGCCGTCCTCACGATCGGACTCGGTGCGTTTGCCATCGTCGCGTCGCGCCTGGGCGGCACCCAGGGCTTCTGGCTGCCCATGCTCGCTGGCTGGGCCCTACTCGGCGCGGCTTACGGTGCTTGTGTCACCCCCGGCGGGCGATTGCTGCGGCGCTCGGCCGCGCCGGACGGGTTGCCGGCGCTGTTTGCAGCCCAGTTCGCGCTCAGCCATGTCTGCTGGCTCGTCGCCTATCCGCTGGCCGGCCAGGCGGGCGCGGGGCTGGGGCAGCCCATGGCGTTTGCGCTGCTGGCCGGGCTGGCGCTGACAGGCGTTCTGCTCGCCTGGCGTCTCTGGCCGGCGAACGATCCGGACGTCATCGCCCACCGCCATCCGGACCTGCCGCCCGATCATGACCATATCCTGCGCGAGCATGGCGGCCCCGCCGCGCATGGCCACCCATATCGCATCGACGCCCTGCACAGCCGCTGGCCCGATGCGCCGTAGCGGGGCCTACACCCGGTCGATTGCGCGAGAATGGCAGTGCTGCTACTGCCGCCGCGTGCGCATGCTTCCGACTCTGTTGCTGCTGATGGCGATGATTTTCGGTGGCGACGCGCTGCCTGTGATGGCGCACGTCCATGCCGAAGCGGAGTCCACGCTCCATGCCACCGGCCATGCTGCCGACTTGCCGGACCTGTCGCATGCCGTTGATGCAGGGGCGGTTGCGAACGCAGCAGGAGATGCGGACGACCCCGCCGCGCCGGACGTCTCGACCGAAGTGCACCATCATTGCACTGCGAGCCTTGCGTCGGTTGGGCCCGTTCTCGTCAATTGGTCGGTGATTGGCGCGGTGCAGCATACGCTGTTGCCGCAGAACGATCGCCGGTCCCGCGCCATTCCGCCACCGCAGGAACCGCCGCTGGCCTGATCCATGGACGTCTGCGGGCGCGCGCGCCCGCATGTTCGCATGTGATCAGGAGTTGCGATTCATGTCTCCTTTCCTTGCCGCCGCCGGTCTGGCTGCGGTGCTCGCGCACACTGCTGCGGCAGGTGCAGAGCCGATAACGCTCGAAGCCGCTGTGATGCGCGCGACTGTCACCGCTCCGGCCACGGCGGCCGCCGCAGCCGCCGTCGAGGTCGCCCGCGCCGGGCGTCTCCAGGCCGGCGTCAGGCCCAACCCCATCATCTTGCTGGAGGCGGAGAATTTCGTCGGAACCAGCCCTTACGATCTGCTGGAGCAGGCGGAGATCACCGGCACCTACACCCAGACGCTGGAGCGCGGATCGAAGCGGCTGGCGCGAATAGCCCTGGCCGACGCCGATATCGCAGTGGCGCAAGCCGCCACGGCGGTGGTGCAGCTCGACCTCGCCCAGCAGGTGCATCGCGCCTTCATCGATGTGCTGATCGCCGACGAGGCGGTGGGGATCGCCGGCCGCGCCCTTGCGCTGGAACGCAGCCTTGCCACCGAAGCCCGGCGCCGAGTGGCGGCCGCTCGCGACCCACTGTTCGTGGGAACGGCGGCCGATGCGCGGGTGGCGACCGCTTCGCTCGCACTGGCACAGGCCAGAGCACGCGCGACGGCAAGCCGGGCCGCACTGGCGCAATTCTGGGGCGGGACCGGCGCCGGAATGGAGGTCAAGGGAGACGCGCTGACGACAACAGGTATCACGGCGCTCGCGCCCGCCGACCAGCGCCTGGCAGAGCTGGAACTCGTCCGCGCCGGAGCGGCGGTCGCCAGCGAGCAGGCGCGCGCCCGGCAGGACTGGACCGTCGGGGGTGGCGCCCGCGCGCTGGCCGGCACGGATTCGGTGGCGCTCGTCGCCAGCGTCAGCATCCCGATCGGCCGGTCCGACCGCAACCAGGGCAGTATTGCCCGGGCAGAGGCCGAACGGCAGCGCGCCGGGCTCGCTGCGCTGGCCGCGCAGCAGGCGAGGCAGCGCGAGCTGGACCGGCTGCTGCGCGAGGCCGGTGCCGCGAAACTTCAGGCGACGGCCCTGCGCACCGATCTGATCCCGCGCCACCGCAAGGCGCTTGCACAGGTGCGGGAAGGCTATGCCCGCGGCGGCTTCAGCTTTCGCGACCTACAGGATGCCGCCGACCGCGTCATCTCTGCGGAAGACGATTATCTTGCGGCCCTTGCCACCCTTCGCGCGACAGAAGCCGGCATCGACCGGCTGACCGGGCGTTTCGCCCCGACTTCCCTTTCGGAGCCCCGCCCATGACCCGCCGTTTTCCGCGCGCCTGCGCCGCAATCCTGTGGACCTTGCTGCTTGCGGCCTGTTCGGGGGACAGAGGTTCACCGACAGGAGACGGCACGCAAGCCGCAGCGCCCAAGCCAGGTGAGGCTGGCGCGGCCCTGCCCCAGCCCGCCAAAGGCCCGAACGGCGGCAAGCTGTTCACCGATGGCGACTTCACGCTGGAGCTTGCGATTTTCGAGGACGGGGTTCTGCCCCAATATCGTGCGTGGGCAACCAAGGGGGGCAAGCCAGTCCCGCCCGCTGAGGTGGAGCTTTCCGTGACGCTGAAGCGGCTGGGTGGCAAGGTCGATCGCTTTGCCTTCAAGCGGCAGGGCGACTTCCTCGTGGGCGACGGGGTCGTTGCCGAGCCGCACAGCTTCGACATCGAGATCGCGGCCGCCCATGCGGGAAAAAAGCACCGCTGGACGCTGGCGAGCTACGAGGGTCGCACCACCATCGCGCCGGACGCTGCCCGCGAGGGTGGAATAAAGGTGGAGACGGTGGGCCCCGTCACACTGGAGGAAACCCGCGAGCTGCTCGGCACGGTGGAGCTTGCCCCCAGTGCGCGCGCCATGGTGCGCGCGCGCTTCCCGGGCAAGGTGATGGCCGTTTCGAAGCAGGTGGGCGACCGGGTGCGCGCCGGCGAGGTGCTGGCGCGCGTCGAATCCAACGAGAGCCTGCAGACCTATTCCGTGGTTTCACCCGTCTCCGGCGTGGTGTTCGAACGGGCGACCAATGTGGGCGATGTGGCCGGCAGCGAGCCGATGTTCGTGATCGCCGATCCGGCGAAGACCACCGTGGTCTTCAACATATTCCCGCGCGACCTCGAGGTCATCCGCGGCGGACAGCGGGTGTTGATCGAGACGCTGGACGGCGTGCCGGTCGGCGCCGGACGGCTCACCGAGTTCCTGCCCGACGGCAACCGCGCCGCCGGCACTGCCCTCGTGAGGGCCGACCTTCCCAACCCCACCGGCCAGTGGCGACCGGGCATGGCCTTGAAGGGTCAGGTGACGGTGGGCGGCATTCAGGTGCCCATGGCGGTGCGCTCCGAGGCGATCCAGCCCTTCCGCGAGTTCCAGGTGGTCTATGCCGCGGTCGGCAACACCTATGAAGTCCGCATGCTGGAGCTCGGCCGCAAGGCGGGCGACTTCACCGAAGTGCTTGGCGGGGTCGACCCCGGCACGGCCTACGTCTCGCAAGGGGCCTTCCTCGTTCGCGCCGACATCGAGAAGTCGGGCGCGAGCCACGACCACTAGGACGCCCGGCCATGCTCACCCGCATCATTGCCTTTTCCATCCGGCAGCGCTGGGCCGTCCTCGCGGCCGTGCTCGGCTTCGTCGCCCTGGGCATCTGGGGCTTCACCAAGCTGCCGATCGACGCCGTGCCCGACATCACCAATGTCCAGGTGCAGATCAACACGGAGGCGCCGGGCTTCTCGCCGCTCGAAAGCGAACAGCGGATCACCTACCCGGTGGAGACGGCGATCGCCGGAATTCCGGGCCTGTCCTACACCCGCTCCATCTCGCGCTACGGCCTATCGCAGGTGACGGTGGTGTTCGAGGACGGCACGAACATCTACTTCGCGCGCCAGCAGGTGAGCGAACGGTTGCAGGCCGCACGCGGCGCGCTGCCGCCCGGGATCGAGCCCGCCATGGGTCCGATCTCGACCGGTCTCGGCGAAATCTACATGTATTTGGTGGAAGCCGGGCCCGGTGCGAAGAAGCCCGACGGCACGCCCTGGACTGCGATGGACCTGCGC
>JANPJJ010000113.1:0-8830 GCA_031425455.1 Sandaracinobacter sp.
CCGAGGCGGACTGGTGGAAGCAGGTGATCGCCGGGCCGGTAGAGCCGCCCGCGTTGTCCCCGGAAGACTGCGCCTTCGTCGCACAGGCCGGCGAGACGCTTGCCGCGCTGGAGTTCGGGCCGGACATCTGGGGACAGCTGACCTCGGCCCTGAAGGAAATCACCGGCCGCAAGGGCAAGGCGCTGTTCATGCCGCTGCGACAGGCGCTTACCGGCCTCGATCATGGTCCCGACATGTCGGCGCTACTACCGCTGATCGGCCGCGACCAGGCGCTGGCCAGACTGGCCGCCTGATCGGGCAGATGTTGAACGGTTCAGCAGCCGCTGAACGTCAGCTCAGTCTGCCGCGGGTTGCGGGCATCCGGTCGGCGCGTTGTCGTTGCCCAACTCGATCGACAGGCGGTGGCCGTCGGCCCCTGCCCGGCCTGTGAACAGCCCGCCGGGCAGGATAGTACCAACGACGGACAGGGCGTCGGTTGCAAGAATATGCACCTGCACCGCATTTCCCACGGCGCCGGCAAGCAGCGGCAAGGGGTGCCCGGGAGGTTTCGCGCTGCCGAACCTGATCATCCACCATTAACTATGATTGGAGGCGCGAGGTTCCACGCCCTGCTCGTTATTCAGCTTGATGCCCGGGTTCGTTCTGAAGCGAGTCCAGCTCAGCCGGGAAATTTCGGCTTCGGGCCGCCGGCCGGGCGGCCCCCTGGCTTGGGCCGGTAGGGCTTGGCGGCGTAGGTCGGCCTGGCCGGGCCACCCGGACCTTCGCGTCGAACCGGCTGCGGCTGCGGGTTGCCGCCGGCCGGTGCCGGGCGCGGGGGTGCTGCCCGGGGTCCATCGATCATCTCGAACTGCACAGCTGCCTCGTCGTCGCCTGCGTCGTTGGCGGTGCGCTTTACGGCGGCTGCAAAGCGCGAGGCCGCCGCGCGCGGGATGGCGAAATGCGTTTCGGTCGCCTGGATGCGGATCGCGCCGATTTCCCCCCGGGTCATGTGCCCGCGACGGCAGAGCAGGGGCAGCAGCCAGCGGGGATCGGCATTCTGCCGCCGGCCGATGTTCATGCGGAACCACACCACATCGTCGAAGCCGGGGCGCAGTTCCTTCTCGCCGCGATCGGGCCGTTCGCGGGTGCCGCCGTCCACCATCTCCTCGGGCGCGGGCAGCTTGGCGCGGTGCGACTGCACCAGCATCGCGGCGATGTCCTCGGGCGTGCGGGTCTCCAGCAGCTTCGCCGCCAACGCCCGGTCTTCCTCGTCGGCCTCCACCGGCGCCTGCAACTTCTCCAACAGACGGTCGCGGTCCTTCGCCTGGATTTCCTCCGCCGTGGGGGTTCGGATCCAGTCCGCCGTGATGCGCGCGTCGCGCAACAGAAACTCCACCTTCTTGCGGCGGGGATAGGGCACCAGCAGGATCGCGGTGCCCTTTTTCCCTGCTCGACCGGTACGGCCGGACCGGTGCTGCAACGCTTCGGCGTCGCGCGGTATCTCCACATGGATCACCAGGCTGAGGCTGGGCAGATCGATCCCCCGGGCCGCCACGTCGGTCGCCACGCACACCCGCGCACGGCCGTCGCGCATCGCCTGCAGAGCCTGGTTGCGCTCGTTCTGGCTGTGCTCGCCCGACAGGGTGACGGCATCGAACCCGCGCTCCACCAGGCTGGCGTGTAGCCGCCGCACATTCTCGCGCGTGGCCGCAAACAGCATCGCGGTTTCCGCCTCGTGATAACGCAGCAGGTTGACCACCGCATGCTCGATGTCCGAAGGCGCCACCGCAACCGCCTGATAGCTGATGTCGCCATGGCCCCGGTCCTGCCCGACCGTGGAAATGGTCAGCGCATTCTTCTGGTAGCGTTTGGCCAGCGCCACGATCGGGCGCGGCATCGTCGCCGAAAACAGCAGCGTGCGCCGGCCCTCGGGTGTTGCGTCCAGGATCTCCTCCAGATCTTCGCGGAAGCCCATGTCCAGCATCTCGTCGGCTTCATCCAGGATGACCGCCGACAGGCTGGACAGATCGAGGGCACCGCGCTCCAGATGGTCACGCAGGCGGCCGGGCGTGCCGACGACGATATGGGCGCCGCCGGCAAGGGCGCGGCGCTCCTTGGAGGCATCCATGCCGCCGACGCAGTTGATCACGCGCAGGCGGGCGCCGGCATAAAGCCATTCCAGCTCGCGGCTGACCTGCAAGGCAAGCTCCCGGGTCGGTGCGATCGCGAGCGCCAGCGGTGCAAAGGCATGGCGCGGCCCGCCGGCCTCGTCCAGCAGCTGCGGCGCGATCGCCAGCCCGAACGCGACGGTCTTGCCCGAGCCGGTCTGTGCCGAGACGATCAGATCGCGGCCGGCGGCTTCCGCCTCCAGCACGGCGGCCTGCACCGGCGTCGGGTCGGCATAGCCGCGCGCGGCAAGCGCCTCGGCGAGGAGGGGGGGGAGCGTCGAGAAAGGCATGTCGGTCCAGTCGGCAATGGGGGCAGGATCAGAGCGCCTGGCCCGCGGCCCATCCGCTGGCCCAGGCCCATTGGAAGTTATAGCCACCCAGCCAGCCCGTCACGTCGACCGCTTCGCCTATGGCATAGAGGCCAGGCACCGTCCTCGCCTCCATCGTCTGCGATGAAAGCCCTTGGGTACCGATGCCGCCGGCCGTCACTTCCGCCTTGGCATAGCCTTCGGTCCCATTGGGGGAAAAACGCCAGTCTGACAAGTGCTGCGATGCAGCATCGAGCGCGCGGTCGGTCAGATTGCCCAGCTCTCCGGCGATGCCGAGCCGATCCGCCAGCGTGTCGGCGAGGCGCTCGGGCAGCAGGTCTGAAAGCGCGGTGCGGAATGCCGCCCGGGGCCGCGTCCGCTTGGCGGCGCGCAGCCAATCCCGGGGCCGATCGGGCGCGAAGTCGATCGACACCGTCTCGCCGTGCCGCCAATAGCTGCTGACCTGGAGGATGGCCGGCCCGGACAGGCCCTTGTGCGTGAACAGCGCAGCCTCTCGGAACCGAGCCGTGCCGGTGCTGGCCACGACCGCGGTACCGACGCCCGACAGCGTGCGGAACAAGGTCTCTTCGCCGCCGAGCGTCAGCGGCACCAGCGCGGGGCGCGGCTCCACCACTTTCAGCCCGAAGCGCCGTGCCAGGTCGTAGGCGAAGCCGGTCGCCCCCATTTTCGGGATCGAAGGCCCCCCGGTCGCGATCACCAGCGCCGGGGCGGTCGCAACGCGCGCGCCGAAGGATAGGCGAAACGCGCCATCGGCATGATCCACCGCCGTGATCGGCTGCCCCAACGCGATCTCCACCGTCTCGGGGCACTCGGCGCGCAGCAGGGCCACCACCTGTCGCGCCGAGCCGTCGCAGAACAGCTGCCCGAGCGTCTTTTCGTGCCAGGCGATGCCGTGGCGGTTCACCAGATCGATGAAATCCTGTGCGGTATATCGGCTGAGCGCCGACTTGGCGAAATGCGGGTTGGAACTGAGGTAGCGGTCCGGGGCGGCGTGGAGGTTGGTGAAGTTGCACCGCCCGCCGCCGGAAATCAGGATCTTCTTGCCGGCCTCGTCGGCATGATCCACCAGCAGTACCCGGCGCCCGCGTTGCCCGGCGACGGCGGCGCACATCAGCCCGGCGCCGCCGGCGCCCAGAACGATGGCGTCGAACGGTGCGGCGGGGGCCACCGTCAGGAAACGAGCAGCTTGGGCGTATCCCCCCCGCGCAGCGCGGCGCCCCGGCCCGACAGGCGGGGGTTGGTCATGAAATAGCGTTGCAGGTTGAAACTCGGTCGGCCCGGCGTCTCCCGGGCATAGCTCCCGTCCTTCTGCATCTCCCAGCTCTGTTCGTCGTCCTTCAGGTTCGCGACCATCACCTGGTCCAGCACCTGGGCATGCACCGTCGGGTTCTCGATCGGAATGAGCAATTCCACCCGCCGGTCGAAGTTGCGCGGCATCCAGTCCGCCGACGTGATCCAAACCTTGGCCTGCCGGCTGGGCAGCGCATGACCGTTGCCGAACGCCACGATCCGGCTGTGTTCCAGAAACCGGCCGATCACGCTTCGCACCCGGATATTCTCCGACAGCCCGGGCACGCCCGGCCTGAGGCAGCAGATGCCGCGGATCACCATGTCGATCTCGACCCCGGCTTCGCTCGCCTCGTACAGTTTCTCGATGATGATCGGATCGACCAGGCTGTTCATCTTCACCCAGATCGCCGCCGGTCGGCCGGCCTCGGCATTGGCAATTTCGGCGTCGATCCCGGCCATCACGGTGGAGCGCAGGTTCATCGGGCTCATCGCCAAATGCTTCAGCGACTGCGGCTCCACATAGCCGGTGATATAGTTGAACACCTGCGCGGCGTCGCGGGCCAGCCCGGGATCGGCCGTGAAGAAGCTGAGGTCGGTATAGATGCGCGCCGTCACCGGGTGATAATTGCCGGTGCCCATGTGCAGGTAGGTTTTCAGCTCGGCGCCCTCGCGGCGCACCACCAGCGAAACCTTGGCGTGGGTTTTCCACTCGATGAAGCCATAGACCACCTGCACCCCGGCACGTTCCAGCGCGGCCGCCCAGGTGAGGTTCTGCTCCTCGTCGAAACGCGCCTTCAGCTCGACGATGGCGGTCACGCTCTTGCCCGCTTCGGCCGCATCGATCAGGGCGCGAACGATCGGGCTGTTCTTGCCGGTGCGATAGAGGGTCTGCTTGATCGCGACCACATCGGGATCGGCAGCCGCCTGGCGCAGGAAGGCCAGCACCACGTCGAAACTCTCATAGGGGTGGTGAACCACGATGTCCTTGCCCCGGATCGCAGCGAAACAATCGCCGCCATGCTCGCGAATACGCTCGGGGAAGCGCGGTAGGTAAGGCTCGAACTTCAGGTCGGGCCGGTCCTCATCGACCAGTTGCGCCAGGTCGGCGATGCCCAATATGCCTTCCACTTCGGTCACATCCTTGGCATCGACCGCCAGCTTCTGCCGTACCATCGTCTTCAGGGCCGCGGGCGTCGCTGCCTCGATCTTCAGCCGGATCACCTGGCCCCGCCGACGCCGCTTGATCGCGGACTGGTAGAAGCGCACCAGATCCTCGGCCTCTTCCTCGATCTCGATGTCGCTGTCGCGAATGATCCGGAATGCCCCCTGCCCTTCCACCTCGAACCCGGGAAAGATCAGCGGGAAGAAACGGGTCAGCACCTGCTCCATCGCCACATGGCGCGGCGACCGGCCGGGCAGGCGAACGAAGCGAGGCAGCATCGGTGGCAGCATCAGCAGCGCCGAAAGATGCTCGTTGTCGGAAAGGCGCCGCATCGAGAACACAAGGCTGAAGCCCTTGTTCGGGATGAACGGAAACGGGTGCGCCGGATCCAGCGCCTGCGGGGTCAGCACCGGGAAAATCTGGCCCAGGAAATGCGTCTGCAGCCAGGCCGCTTCCGCAGTCGTCAGCTCGTCATGGTCCAGCACCGCAAAATCGGCGGTGCGCAGGGCAGCGCGAAGCATGCCGAACGCCTGCTGCTGCTCCATCATCAGCCGGTCGGCGGCGACCGCAATTCCCGCCAGTTGCTGCACCGGGGTGGCGCCGTCCGGTGAAGGCGTGTCGATCCCCTCGTCCACCTGGCCGCGCAAGCCGGCGACCCGAACCATCATGAACTCGTCCAGATTGTTGCCCGAGATCGACAGGAAGCGCAGCCGCTCCAGCAGCGGGTGTGCCGGGTTCATCGCTTCTTCCAGCACGCGCGAGTTGAACGCGAGCCAGCTGATCTCGCGGTTCAGATAGCGATCGGAGCCCAGCACGGGGCCACCTTCGCTAGAGTCGGGGTCGGGTGGACGGGTACGCGTGGCCATGGTGCCCCTTAGCAGCAGGAGCGTCGCCGGGCCAAGGTCGCTAGAGGTGGGTTGCTAAAGGTCGATCAGGGCGTCCCGGGCTAGTGGGACCGAGAGCGGCCGCTTTGCTGCAAGCGCCGCCCGGTCGAGCAGGTCGACGGCGCGAGCGACGCCTTCGAAGCTGCGCTCGATGCGGGACAGCACATAGCTGCTGAACTCTGCGGGAGCCTCGATCCCGCGGTCGCGCCACTGCTTCTGAAACACCGCCTCCAGCAGCGCGTCGTCGGGGCTGCGGATCGTCACGCGCGGCGTCGCCGCCAGCCGGCTGCGCAGGTCCGCCAGCCCGAGGTTCCAGTCGCCCGGTGCCGAGCGGGCGGTCATCAGCAGCGGCCGGCGCTCGTCCATCGCCTGGTTCCAGGCGTGGAACAGTGCCTCGTCGTTCGCCGTACGGTCGGCATCGTCCCACAGCCGGGCGTTGGCACGCCGGGCGAAGATCGCCGCGAGATGGCTCTTCCCCGAGCCGGTCGGCCCGATCAGCAGCGCGGCGGGCAGCGGCCAGGTCGACCAGCCGTCCAGGAACGTCACGGCGTCGGCATTCGCCTGCGAGACATAGAAATCCTTTTGCCCCTGCGCGGCCTTCCAGCGCAGCGGCAGCACCATCTGGCGCGCCGGCGTCATGGCTCACCGCCGGGCGTTCGGGCCGGCAGGAGGGATTTCGGCGCACCCTCTTCCAGCGGCACCTCCTCCACCTGCGGCTCGGCGGGCGCCAGCGGGGCGTCGGTCGCGGCCCGGCGCCGCAGCACGCCATTGTCCAGCCGCAGCCCGCGGGCATCCAGCGCCCGGCGCAGCTCGTCCAGCGGCACCTCGCTCACGATCTCCAGCACCGACTCGCCGCCCAGCACGAAGCTCTGCAACCTTACCCCGCCAACGCCCGGCGTCGCTGCCACCGTGCGCTGGATCTGTTGCAGCGTCGCGTCGTCGGGGGTTGCCACGCGGACCCGCACGCCACCGCCCTCGAACCCGGCGTCCAGCTCCTCGTCCGCTTCGGCCAGCTCTTCCACCGGCACGTCGGGCTCGATCAGGCTGGGGTCCGGCAGCAGGTTTCCGGCCCGAAGTGCCGCCACATACAGCCGGTCGGCCTCGCGCACGGCGGTGTCCATCAGCCCGGCAATGTCTCCGGCGCGGTTGGTCAGCCGCACCCGTCCGATCTCGCGCCCACCCGGCCCGAAGCGAACGATCAGCAGGCCCGCCGTCGGCCCGCCGACATAGCGCCGCTCCAGGATCAGCTCGGGAATCAGCACATCGGCCACCTGGTAGCGGTCGATCAGCGCGCGCCACAGGAACAGGTGGCGCCGCTCGGCCTGCCAGGCGTTCAGCAGGATGACGTCGCCGGGGGTCGGCTGGATACGCACATAGTCGATCGGGCTTTCGCCGGCGCGAAGCCGTGCCCAGGCCGCCAGCCAGGGCGACTCGGCCTCATGCGCCTGGCGCACGGCCGCATCCTGCAGCACCGGCAACAGCAGGAAGGGCGGCGACGACGACAAGGCGGCATAGCGGCCGAGATAGGCCGACGCCCGCACCCTATCGAACACGATGGCAAGTCGCGCAACATAGCGGGTCGGCCCGATCTGCTCGCGCTCGACCTCGATCGCGGACACGATCCCGTCGAGTGCGCTGTCAGCGAGCCGGGGCGCCGTGCCCGGGGCCAGCCCCGACATCCGCTGCCACAGCGCTGGCCAGGCCAGGCGCTGTGCCTCGCGCCAGCCGTTCATCCGGGCGTCAATGGCGGACTTGCCGCCGACATCCACTTCGACGCCGCCCACGATCAGCCCGCCGCCGCCCCCGATCGCGGTGGGTGTCTCGCCGCTTTGCTCCTTCACCTTCGGCTTGGCATCGGCCGCCTGCAGCCCCCGCTGCGCCATGGCCGGTCCTGCGGCCAGCAGCCCCGCTGCCGCCATCCAGAGCGCCGCCATTGGAAACCGAGCCATCGCCCGAGCCTTTGGCGCATGAAGGGTGGGATTCCAAGTGCCGAGCCGCTAGAGCCGCGCCCATGTCCGTAAAGCCACCTGCAACCGCCCAACCGCCAGAGGCGGTGCATGCCACCGCGCAGCCGCCGGAGGGCCCGCCCGCGACCTATGCCGAGGCCGGCGTCTCGATCGAAGCCGGCAACGCGCTGGTCAGGCTGATTGCGCCACTGGTGCGGGCCACCCGCCGCCCCGGTGCCGATGCCGAAATCGGCGGCTTCGGCGGCCTGTTCGACTTGAAGGCGGCCGGTTTCATGGATCCGCTGCTGGTCGCCGCGACCGACGGCGTCGGCACCAAGCTCAAGCTCGCCATCGACAGCGGCCGCCATAACAGCATCGGCCAGGACCTGGTCGCCATGTGCGTCAACGACCTGATCGTGCAGGGCGCCGAGCCTTTGTTCTTCCTGGATTATTTCGCCACCGGAAAGCTGGAAACCGGGGTCGCCGAGGCGGTCGTCGCCGGCATCGCCCGGGCCTGCACCGCTGCCGGCTGCGCGCTGATCGGCGGCGAGACCGCCGAAATGCCCGGCATGTATGCCCCCGGCGACTACGACCTTGCAGGCTTCGCGGTCGGCGCGGTAGAGCGGAACCGGCTGCTGACGGGCGACCGCGTGGCGGCAGGCGATGTCCTGCTCGGGCTCGCCTCGTCGGGTGCGCATTCCAACGGCTATTCGCTGCTTCGGAAGCTGGTCGACGGGGCCGACTTCGACGCGCCTGCTCCGTTCGATCCCGCAACGCCGCTGATCGACGCGCTGCTGACCCCGACCCGGCTTTATGTGAAGCCGCTGCTGCCTAGCCTTCGTGCCGGGGACATCCAGGCGCTTGCCCACATCACCGGCGGCGGCCTCCTCGAGAATGTGCCGCGCGTGCTGCCCCGGGGCTGCCGCGCCGTGATCGACGCCGCGCGATGGCCGCTGCCGCCGCTGTTCGGCTGGCTGCAGGCGCGGGGGCGGATGGACGCCGCCGAACTCGCCCGCACCTTCAACTGCGGGATCGGCATGGTGCTCGCGGTCGCGCCCGAAAAGGTTGGCGC
>JANPJJ010000114.1:0-1535 GCA_031425455.1 Sandaracinobacter sp.
TCGGCCGCCGGGGCAACGGTGGGCGCGTCGTCCGTATCTTCGACCGGAGCGGCTGCGACGGCGCGCGGCGGAGGCGACGCGGCTGCCACCGGCCGTGCCGGGGCAGGCGCGGCAGGACGCGGCGGGGGCGCAGCCCGCGGGGCCTCCGCGACCGGCTTCGCCGCGACCTCGGGCTTCTCGTTCGGCTTCACCGGAGAAGGCCGCGCCTTCAGGCCAAGGCGGTGCGCCTTGCCGATCACCGCGTTGCGGCTGACCCCGCCGAGATCTTCGGCGATCTGGCTGGCAGTCGCGCCGCCTTCCCACATCTTGGTCAGCTTCGCGATACGTTCGTCGGTCCAGCTCATGCTTGCTCCAAATTCCATCTGTGCGCCGCCGGCCAGTTGCCCCGCACGGCGCCTGATCCGATAGCTTGCCACGCCGCCCTGCCGCCGATAGGCGACTGCCCATGCCCGACCCCGTAACCGCTCCGCAAGTGCAAACCGCCGTTCCCGCACCGGTCGCGCCTCACAGCTCGAGGGGCTTTCCGCCGCACGGGCAGCCGATCATCCACAAGGTCAATCGGCTGGGCCTTGCCACGCTCTATATGAAGGAAGTGCGGCGCTTCTTCAAGGTGCAGACCCAGACGATCTGGGCACCGGCGATCACCACGCTGCTGTTTTTGATCGTCTTCACCGTCGCGCTCGGGCGCGAGGACCGGCTGATCCTGGGCGTGCCGTTCGCCACATTCATCGCGCCGGGGCTGATCGTCTCTACGGGCATGATGCAGAATGCCTTCGCCAACTCCAGCTTCTCGCTGCTGGTCGGCAAGATCCAGGGCACGATCATCGACTACCTGATGCCGCCGCTGAGCGAGGGCGAGTTGCTGTTCGGGATCGTCTCGGCCGCGGTTACCCGCGCCGTGCTGGTTGGTCTGGCGATCGCGGTGGTGATGGCGTTCTACCCCGGTGTGAGCCTTGCCATGGCGCATCCGTGGGCAGTTGCGTGGTTCGGGCTGATGGGTTCACTGCTGATGGCGACGATCGGCGTCATCGCCTCCATCTGGGGCGAAAAGTTCGATCACAACGCCGCGATCACCAACTTCGTGATCGCTCCGCTCTCGCTCCTGTCGGGAACGTTCTACGTGATCGACAACCTCGCCCCCGCCTTCCAGGCGATCAGCCGCCTCAACCCGTTCTTTTACATCATCTCAGGGTTTCGCTTCGGCTTCCTGGGGGCGAGCGACATCGGCGACAGCAACGGCGACGTGCTGAACGCCGCACTGGGCCTGGGACTGCTCAACGCGGTGCTGCTGGCGATCGCCTATGCGCTGCTGCGCTCTGGCTGGCGGCTTAAAAGCTAGAAGCTAGTGCTTCAGGTCGTGGCGCAGGCGGTAGCGCCCGTCGGCAAATTCCTCGAACAGCTGCTCGACCGAAGGATGATCCACCGGCCCCGCCTCAGCGTCCGCAAGCAGGTTCTGCTGGCTGACATAGGCGACGTAGCTCGATTCGGCATTCTCGGCGAGCAGGTGGTAGAACGGCTGGTCGCGCCGCGGGCGG
>JANPJJ010000115.1:0-8317 GCA_031425455.1 Sandaracinobacter sp.
ACGCCACCATCAGCGCGGTTTCCTACGCCCATAACGTGACCGCCCACCGCCACGGCCACTTCGCCCGCCCGCCCAAGCCGCTCGACGCCAACCAGCTTCGCCTGTTCGAGCTGGTGAAGGCGGTCGGCGCCGACCTGGGCCTCGGGATTGGCTGGCGCCCGGCCGGCGGTGTCTGCGACGGCAACAACCTCGCCGCCACCGGTCTCGCGGTGGTCGACACGCTGGGTGTCCGCGGCGGCGCCATCCACTCGGCGGACGAGTATCTGATCGTGGAAAGCCTGCACGAACGCGCGCAGCTCGCCGCGCTGCTGCTGATGCGGCTGGCTCGGGACGGCTTTGAGCGGGTTTTGTAGAGAACAGCTGACTGCCTCCGGCCCCAGCCTTCGCTGGCGCAGGCTCGGCAGGGCTCTGCCCTGCGGCAATCGTTTTCCGGGCACGCGGCGCATTGGGGGAGGTTGGCGCAAGCTGGCCGTGTAGGGCAGCATCGGCTGAGAACGCGGCGATCGGTATCGGACCTCATGGGATTGCAAATGGGCATTTTGTCCCCCGATGTCTCGCGGCTGCGCACGGGGCGGGACAGTCGTGTGGCGCTGCCGGAACTATTGGTCACTATGGGTGCTAGTAGGCTGTTGGCGGCCCTGCGAGCTTCGTTTGCGGGGCGCGCGAACGTGGCCGGATCAATTCGGGACCTAAGTGGCCCCCGTATGGTAGGAAGTGCTCATGAACAGTATCGTATGGCTTGTCGGCGCGGCCGTGATCGTTATCGTTGTCCTGAAGCTTCTTGGTCTCTGGTAGGCCGGAGGCGCACGGCGTTAGTGCGCAGCACTAATCGCCGAGACGCCGCAGGCCCGGCCGGCGTGCGGCTGGCAGAGCCAGACGACACGACCGACGAGCGGGCTTTGCCCGCAACCTTTCTGCATTGTTCTTCCCAGCGGACTCGGCGGCTTGGCCGCCGGCCGCCATCCGGTGAGATGATTATACTGTCACCGGAATCGTTATGGCTGAACCTCAACCGCGAATTAAAATGGTACAGGGTCCTGCGCCTCTTCCAGCCTCCCCTTGGTACGGAGGTCTTTGGACAATAGTTTCACAATATCCGGTGCAATCTCGTCGGCCGTACGATTACCACGAAGCAACGCCTGTTGCTTCGCAAGGAACCCGGTCGGGTCCTCTTCCATCTTTAGCGAAATAATTTTGGTGCCCCGTCCGAGGGCGAAACCCACCTCCTGCTGCGTCCAAGCGGATTTTGAAAACCCAACAGTAAGTATCGCAACCATTGCATCCATTGTATTTAATGCACGTTCAACTTCGACTTGCCATTCCGCATCTGGTTCAATGTCCATGTGGGCAACAAACCCCGAAATATCATGCTTCTTCAATACTTCCTTTAGGCGCATAGCCTTATCTTTGTGGGTACTCAGATGAGAGATAAACAATCGGCAGTCTGTCGACTCTTTCCAGTACTCGGGAAGAACAGTGCTTGTTGGCATAGAAAATGCGGTTGGCACATTTAACTCCGAGGCGATCGTCAAAAGCCGGTTATCTGAAACGCCCGATAGCACCGACTTAGCATATACTCGCTTGCTATTGGGTGAGCTATTGATAGGTATCATCGACACACCCGACGCGGCAAAGAACCGATTAATGTCTTCAAACGTATATCGTTTTTGGAGCTCTACACCGATGTTCTCGAGCAATTCCAAGCGTTCCGTCGGTCGCATAAACTTTGGATAGTCAATCTTCGACACTCTGTGAAGACGCCTTTGGACCGAGTGGAAACAATGGGAATAATGTGCTGATTAGGCTCAACGCGTGTGGGGCAAATGCATAAGAGTGCTTGTAAAATGGCCCTCATTCCGCTCCCGGACGCACCCTTAAAAACCGTGGGTGCAGGGGCCACAGGCTCCTCCCGGGTGCAGGGCAGAGCCCTTGGCCGCCGAAATCCAACCCCTACCCAATCGACCGCCAAGCCGCCCCCAGCTCCTCCACCGACCCAAGCGTCTCGCTCAGCCCAGGTTCCCGTCCCGCCAGCAGGCGCGCCCTGAGCAGCGCATAGACCTGGTGCAGGCTCGCCGCCACCTCCCCACCCCGAGCGTCATCCAGAGTCGCATCCAGCCCGTCGATGATGGCCAGCGCCCGTTCGGTGGCGCGCAGACGGCGGGCGGGGTCGTTGTCGCGGGCGGCATTGCGGGCTTCGCGCAGGGTTTGGGCCAGGCGGTCGAACAGCAGGGCGACGAGCCTATGGGGGGAGGCGGACGCGACGCGGGCTTCGAGCGAGACCTTGCCGTAGTGAGCGAGCGCGGCGTGGACGGGGGCAGGGCGGGTGGGGGCGCGCGTCAGGGTGTCGAGCATGGGGGCTCCCTCAGTTGTTGGATTTGGTCCAGATGTCGATCTGCTGTTTCAGAAAGTCTTGGAGCGCGCGGGATTGGCCGACGGCGCGGTCCAGGACGGCGAACTGGCGGGTGTAGGTTTCCTGGGTTCGGGTGATGCGGGCGTCGAGTGCGGTGCGGTCGCGGGCGATGGCGGCCTGTTCGCGTTGCAGCGCGGTGGGCTGGCCGGCGGACCCTTGCGCGGCCAGGCGGAAGCTGTCGGCGAGCTGGCGCAGCGGGCCGGCGGGGGCGCCGGGGTTGCTGCGGGTGTTCAGCGCAGTGATCAGCTTCTCGACCGCTTCGGGATGAGCTTCGACGGCGCGGGAGAGCCGGGCTCCGTCGATGATGAAATTGCCGTTGCGGTCCAGCGTCAGGCCGATTTCGTTGAGGCGCGACGGCGCGCCGCCCAATGGTGTGACGAGCTGGCGCGAGGGGAGTGCGCCCAGTGCTTGAAGCGCGCGGCGGGTGGCGCTGTCGGAGACGAGCGCGCCGGCCGAGCCGGTGGCGGACAGGCCGCCGGAGAGCTCGCGGCCCAGGGCGGCCAGTTCATTGAGCGCGCCGGCCACGTCGCGCACGGCCTGGGCCAGCTCGCCGCGGTCGCGCTGCGCCTCGATGGTGACGAGCGTGCCGGGGGCGGCCCTGGCGAGCGCGAGCCGGGCGCCGGGCACCAGGTCGTTGATGGCGTTGGTGGCGCGGCGCAGCTCGACGCCGTCGATGGCGACCAGCGCGTCGGTTGCGGTCTGGGTGCGGGCGAGGCCGCCCACCGACCCCTGGGCGAAAGCGAAGGCGGCGAGCGCGGGGGTATCGGCTTCGATCGTGAAGCCGGCGCTTTCGCCAAGGCTGCCGCGCAGCAGCAGGCGCGAGCCGTTCGAATCGGTGACGATCTGGGCCTGCACCGGCGCGTTTGCGGCGGCGGCGGCATCGTTGATCGCGTTCCTGAGGCCGGTGAGGCTGTCGTCGCCGGGCGCGATCGTGACGACGAGGTCGGGCACGGTCCCGGCCGTGAAGCCGGTGGCGTCGGTGGTGCCCGCGACGGCGCCGAAGCGCAGTGTCAGCGTGCCCTGGCCGATCGGGGCGGCGGCATCGGTGACGGCGGCAGACGCCAGCGTCTGCCCCCGGGCCAGTTGGCGCACCTCCAGCTGCTGTCGGGCGATGACGGTGCCGGGATCGACCCGGTAGGTCAGGATCGACGGGTCCGAAACGGTCGGGATCCCCGACAGGGAGCCCGACGACACCCGGGTGTCGAGCGCGCCCACCAGTGCGTCCAGCGCGGAGCGGAACTGGCCGAGCGCGGAGATGCGCGACGTGACGCGGGCCTGGCGGTCGTCGAGCAGCGCCTGTCGCGGCGCCCGCTCGGCGGCGACCAGCTGGCCGACCAGCGCCTTCACATCGATGCCGGAGCCGGCGTTCAGCGACGTGAGGATATTGTCCATGCCCCGTGGTTACGGCGCATCGGCGCCATGCTTAATCGGGGGGGGAGGGCTGGGGTTTTCGGAGCCCTGCCGGGGCCAAGCTGCCCCTTGCCGCAACCTGTTGCCGGTGCTAGCGGATGTGGCGAGGCATGTTTGCTTGAAGGACGCCGAGGACGGGACCGCGTGTGATCGCAGCCCGCCGATACGCTCCCGGCTTGATGCCCCGGGCCCCTGGTCACCGCCAGCTGCAAGCCCGAACGATTGTCGGGGTGGAATGACTGTTTTCGTGATTCAGGAAGATGTCGGCAAGGTCTGGTCCGCAAGGAGCCGGGCCTTGCAGGCGTTCCGCATCCCCGCTTTGCCGACCCGTTTTCTGCCGACCTATCCTGTGCCGCACGCCACCCGGCGCCGGCGCCATGCACACAAGTTCCGCGCCTCTGGCGCGACATTCATAGCCCGCGCCTCTGGCGCCTTTTCAAGCACATGCGCCTCCGGCGCTTCTTCAAGCACATGCGCCTCCGGCGCAGGGAGACTTCATCATGACAACAAGAATGCTGATCGACGCCCGCCACCAGGAGGAAACCCGGGTTGCCGTCGTCAAGGGTAACCGGATCGAGGAGTTCGATTTCGAGGCCGAAGCCAGGAAGCAGATCAAGGGCAACATCTATCTCGCCAAGGTGACCCGGGTCGAGCCGTCGTTGCAGGCCGCATTCATCGATTATGGCGGCAATCGCCACGGCTTCCTGGCCTTTTCGGAAATTCACCCGGATTATTACCAGATCCCGAAGGAGGATCGCGACGCACTGCTCCGCGAGGAACAGCGGCTGGTGGAAGAGCATGGCGCGCACGATGAACATCATGACGAGGTTGTGGGCGACGATGGCCGGGATTTGGGCCGGAGCCATGACGACCATCCAGATGGCGACGCCGAAGTCGGCGAGAATGGCGAGCCGGCGCACCGGCCCGAGGAGCATGGCAACAGCGAGGAGGCCGGCGCCGAGGCGCTGCGCCGCCGCCGCATGGCGCTCCGCCGCCGCTACAAGATCCAGGAAGTCATCCGCCGTCGCCAGGTGATGCTGGTGCAGGTCGTGAAGGAGGAGCGCGGCAACAAGGGTGCTGCGCTGACGACCTACATCTCGCTCGCCGGGCGTTATTCGGTGCTGATGCCCAACACGGCGCAGGGCGGCGGCATCAGCCGCAAGATCGCCAATGCGGCGGATCGCAAGCGGCTGAAGTCGATCATGACCGATCTGGCGCTGCCCTCCACGATGGGGGCGATCGTGCGGACCGCCGGGCTTGAGCGGACCCGGGCCGAGATCAAGCGCGACTTCGATTATCTGACAAGGCTGTGGGACGAGATCCGCGAGAAGACGCTGACGTCGTCGGCGCCGGCCCTGATCTATGAGGACTCCGACCTGGTGAAGCGCGCGATCCGCGATATCTACAGCCGCGAGATCGACGAGGTGCTGGTCGACGGGGCGGAGGGCTTTACCCACGCCCGGAATTTCATGAAGCTGTTGATGCCGAGCCACGCCAAGAAGGTGCAGCTCTATAACGATCCCGTTCCGCTGTTTCATCGCGCCGGGGTGGAAAGCCAGCTGGCGGCGCTGCTGAACCCGGTCGTGAACCTGCGCTCGGGCGGTTATCTCGTGATCAACCCGACCGAGGCGCTGGTGGCGATCGACGTGAATTCGGGCCGATCCACCCGCGAGTATAATATCGAGGAAACGGCCTTCAAGACCAACATCGAGGCAGCCGAGGAAGTGGCGCGGCAGCTGCGGCTGCGCGACCTCGCCGGGCTGGTGGTGGTCGACTTCATCGACATGGAAAACAACAGCAACAACCGCAAGGTCGAGCGATCGTTGAAGGAGGCGCTGAAGCACGACCGGGCCCGCATCCAGGTGGGCCGGATCTCGTCTTTCGGCCTCCTGGAGATGAGCCGGCAGCGGTTGCGCACCGGGGTGCTGGAAGCCTCCACCCAGGTGTGCCCGATGTGCGAAGGGTCCGGCCTGGTCCGGACCGACGGTTCAGCTGCGCTGGCAGCGTTGCGCCTGCTGGAAGAGGAATCGGTGCGCGGTCGCGCCAGCCATTTCCGGCTCCGCGCCGACCGCTCGGTCGCGGTCTATATGCTGAACCGGAAGCGTGCGGAGCTTGCCGAGCTGGAGGAGCGTTATGGCGTGGGCATCGAGGTGGTGCCCGACGACAGCCTGATCGGCGGCAGGATCGTGATCGACTCGAGCGGCCCCGCGCCGGCGCAGGCGCCCCGCCAGATGGCGCTGGCTGCGCCGGTGCACAGCGCCGACGACGATGAGGACGAAATCGACGACATCGATGACATCGACGACATCGAAGAGGAGGATGACGTCGATCGCGACGGCGATGAGCGGGCCGATGGTTCGCGTGGCCGGGGCGAGCGCCGGGCCGACGACGGCGGCGAAGACCGCAACGGCCGGGGCCGTCGGCGCCGGCGCCGGCGTGGTGGGCGCGACCGCGGCCGTGACGACGGGCCGCGTGAAGGGGCTGCTCGCGAAGACGGCGCTGTGGACGGCGAGCAGCCTTTGGCGACCGCCGACGAGGGTGCCTATGAAAACGAAGCGCCGATGGCGGCTGGTGCCGAGGCGGGCAGCGACGATCGCGATCCTCGCCGCAAGCGGCGCCGGCGCCGGCGCGGCGGACGCCGCGATGGCCAGGAGCTGGCCGGCAACGACAATGCCGAGCTGACGGCGGACCTGCCGGAGGACGCGGCGGACGCTGCCGCAGTTGAGGTGGCTGACGTTCCTGCCGCCAAGCCTCGGCGGGGCCGCAAGCCCGCTGCCGCTGCTGAAGCGCCTGCGGAGCTGCCGGCAGAGGTAGCCATTGCGACGGTCAAGCCGCGTGGTCGGTCGCGCAAGGCCGCAACCGTAGCGCCCGAAGCGACGCCGGACGTGGAGGCTGCAGCGGAAGCTGCGCCCGAGCTGGCGCCGAAAGCGAAAGCGCCCGCCCGCAAGACCCGGGCGAAGGCGCCGGTGACGGCCGATGCGCCCGAGCCTGTTGCGGTTATACCGGTCATCGAACCGGTCGCCGACAAGCCGCGGCGGGGCCGCAAGCCGAAGGCGGAGCCCGTGGACGTGGTGGATGCGGCAGGCTCCGAAGCACCTGCAACGCCGGCGAACAGCGACCCGGCGCCAGCAGACAGCGACGCGGCGCCGGCTGGCGAGCCGCGCCGGGGTTGGTGGCAGCGCACGTTTGGTACTTAATCCTGCTACACCGGATCGGGCGGCACCTGAGCCGGCTGCGACCGGCATGATCCGGGACGAAGCGGGGCGGCGGACATGGAAAGTCCGCCGCCCTTCGCCTATGTCGGCGGCATGAGCGCATCCGAGTTCATTTTCGATGGAGAAGCCAGCCCGCCGCCGGGGCCGCCCGGCCGGCTGGCCTATGCCGCGGAAGTGCGTGCCGTCGCCGAACTGGCGGCGTTCCGGAAAATGCGTGTCGCTTTGATCCGCGAGCTGCCGCACTGGCCGAGCCGCCATGTGCTGGTCATTCCCGGCTTTCTGTCCGGCGATTGGGCGACAGGGCCGCTGCGCGGGGTGCTGTCGGCGGTGGGCCACCGGGTGGAGGGCTGGCAGCTTGGGCGCAACATGGGGCTGCGGCCCGGCCAGTTCGAGGCGCTGGAATCGCGGTTTCTGGCGTTTGCAGCACGCGCGGGCGAGCCGGTGGCCGTGGTCGGCTGGAGCCTGGGCGGGCTGTATGCGGTGGAGCTGGCGCTGCGCTTTCCGGCAGCGGTGCGACAGGTGATCACTATGGGATCGCCGGTGTCGGGGCATCTCACTTCCAACAACGCCTGGAAACTTTATGAGCGGGTCGCGGGGCACGCGATCGACGCGGCGCCTGTCGCCTGGCAGCCGGGTGCGCTGCCGCCGGTGCCGTTCACTGCGATCGCCGCGACCGGCGACGGCATCGTGCACCCGCAAGCCGCACAGGCGCGCCCGGGGCCGCTGGTGGAGAATGTGGAGGTGCCCGGAAGCCATGCCGGGCTGGGCTGGAACCCGCATGCGATTCGCCTGGTTGCCGACCGGCTGGCCCGAAGCTAGGTCCTGACCCCAGGACTTTTCATCGCATCTTGGGGGAACTGGCATGGCATCGACGTGGCTCGGCGTAGTCCTGATCGGCTTCTTTGCGGGGCTTCTGGCGCGGATATTCTCCTCCGACCCGCGCAACCCGCAGGGCTGCCTGCTGACGACGGTGCTGGGCGTGCTGGGCGCGGTGGTCTTTACCTGGATCGGGCAGGCCGCCGGCATGTACGAGCGCAACGAATATGCCGGGTTCATCGGGGCTGTGATCGGCGCGGTGATCGTGCTCGCGGTCTGGCGGGCGATCGTCGGGCGCAAGTAGCGGGCGCCAAGTAGCGGGCGTAAGTAGCGCTAGGGCCCCGGAACCGCTAACGCCGGAACCATGGTCCAGGGCGCGCATGTTCTTCTCATCATCGGCGGCGGCATCGCGGCCTACAAGTCGCTGGAGCTGATCCGCGAGCTGCGGCGTGGCGGGGCACGTGTG
>JANPJJ010000116.1:0-6566 GCA_031425455.1 Sandaracinobacter sp.
ACGATCTCGACGGCATGGTCGCCCAGATCGACCACGTGCTGGTAAACCGCCTGCTCGATGTCTGGTTATGCGAAAGCAAACGCTTCACACAGGGCGTCAAGATCAACGCACATGGCGAGTTCATCACCTTCTACGACGGGATTCCCCGCGCCGTTCCGTCCCCTATCGAACAGACGTGGCGCCATGTCGCTGTCCTGAACCATGTCCTTGCGAGCGGCGTCCTGGCGCTTCCAACTCGCCTTGGCTTTACTCTGAAGCCGAACATCCGCTCGCTGGTGCTGATCGCCGGCGGCAGGATCGGCCGTCCGTCGGAGCCGTTGCCGGGCATCGAGACGGTCATCATGGCGGATCAGGTCAAGACCGTGATCGATCGCGCGTCGGAACGAGGCAATCCCCTCGACATGGCGAAGTTCGTCAGCGGCGACAAGCTGCGGTCATTCGGCGAACGCCTGCTGGCACTTCATAAGCCCATAACATTCGATTGGGAGCGCCGTTTTCTCGCCACGCCTGCAGCCACAGCCCCGCCAGAGCGGCCGCCGGCCGCGAGGAGCCCGGCGCCCAGCCCTGAAGCGATCCGCTGCCAGGATTGTGGCGCGCTACTCTCAACCGGAGTCGCCAACTTCTGCCGGGTGAATGGCCAGCATTTTGGAAATCGGCTGCTCTGCCGTGCCTGTCAAGCAAAGCGCGAGACCCCGGCCGCCGTCAGGATATTCGGCTAAAGGTCCGGAACCCCTGCCGGCGAAAGGCTGCCCGACCCATCGTCGTCAGTCCACCGGCTGGCTCAAAGCGATCCGGTTGCCCTCGCTGTCCGCGATCTCGGCCACATGGCCAAATTCGCCGATGTCTTTCCGCGGGTACAGCACGGAACCGCCTAGCGCGACCGCCCGCGCCAGCACCGCGTCGATGTCGGCAACCCGGAAATAGACGATCGCGCCCTCACGCGACGGCCGATAGACGTCGCCCTTTGCCAGCGCCCCGGCCGCCCCACCGCCCGGACCCGCCGGAAACAGGGCCATGTCATAACCATCAATCGTCGCCCGCTCCAGGTCAAAGCCGAATACCCCGGCATAGAAGGCCGCTGCGCGGTCCAAGTCCGTCACCGGAATCTCGACATAGGAAATCGGGTTCACCACGCGCTCCACTGCAGCCTGTTCAGCCCCCTTGTCGCACGCCGCCAGCAGGAAGCACACCGCCGCAAGGCCGGCAGTCGCGGATCTCATTCCACCGTCTGCCCCGCCCACGCCGCCACGATCTCGCCCCCCGTTGCTGTCCAGCACTGCCGGCCCGCCACCAGCCGGTCCAGAAGCACTTCCAGCGCGCCGATCCGATAGGGTAGGGCGATGATATAGGGCGTCAGCTCCATCGCCAGCACCCGTCCACCGAACCGCGCGCCTTCGCCAGCCAGCCAGCCCGCCGCATCTTCGATCTGCTGCGCATAACCATTGGCAGACGCTTGAGTCACATTGATGATCTGCCGGTCGGAAAGCTCGTGGTTCAGCGGCAGGTTCACCAGCCCGCCCCGAAACCGCCAGGGCAGGTCGTCGTTCACCCAGTCGCAGGTCCAGCGAAAGCCGTGCTTCAAGAGCAGGTCCGGCGTGCGAAAACTCTGCGACCGCGCCACCGAATGCCACCCCTGTGGCGACTGCCCCAGCGCCGCCCACCGGGCCCGCGTGCCGGAGACGATCGCCTCCTCACCGGCTTCGGAAAGGCTGCCGTCGATCGCCCCGTTCATGTCGGTCGAATGTGCGACCAGCTCGTGCCCGCCGCGCAGCACCGCCGCCAGCAGCGCGGGATAGCGCTCGGCGACGGCCACGTTCATCGCCACCGATCCGCGCAGCCCGCGCGTCTCGAGCGCGTCGAGCAGCCGCCAGATGCCCACGCGGTTGCCATAGTCCCGCGCGGTGTAGTGGCGGTAATCCGGAAACGCCGTCTGCATATGCCCGGGCGCCCGGAACGGCCTGTCGGTCGGGGTGAGGGGGAAGAACTCGCTGACGATACACGGCCAAAGCGCGACCGGCCGACCACCCGGCCAGGTCACCGGCGGCCGTCCCCGGATTTCGGACCAGTCGAACAGATCATGGTCATAGCCCGCCCGCCGCCGAGGATAGTCGAGATAGGCCGGGTCGAGGCTCATGCCGGAACCTGCATGGGTGGGACCTGGGCCCGAAAGGCGTCGACAATCTCGCCCGCCTTCGCCACCCAGGCCCGGCCATCGTTGGCGATGTATCGCAGCACCTCGCGGAACGGCCCGATCCGGTGGGGCTGGCCGATCAGATAGGCGTGGAGCGGGATGCACATGACCGTTGCCGATCGCTCGCCTTCCGCCGCAAGGCGCTCATATTGTCGTATTAACGTATCGGCATAGTCGCGCGGGCTCATATTGTAGATGAAGAAGCCATAATGGTCGTTCACCTCCAGCGAATAGGGGATCGCGGTGATCGGCCCGGCCTTGGTCCGCACCAGCGTCGGCTGGTCATCGTGGTAAAGGTCGCAGCTGTAGTCCAGCCCGGCTTCCGCAATCAGGTCCAGCGTGTTCAGCGTGTGCGTCAGCGCCGGGGCCAGCCAGCCGCGGATGCGCTGCCCGGTCGCCTGCCGGATCGTTTCCAGCGAATCGCGGATGATCTCCCGTTCCTGATCAGCTGACATTTCATAAGCATAGCGCGTGTTGTAGATACCGTGACTGAAGAACTCCCACCCCCGCGCCGCCGCGTCGGCCACGATCGCCGGGTGATGGTCGCACAAAGCAACGCTCAGGCTGACGGAGCCCGGGAAGCCGAATTCGCTCATTGCATCGGCCATCCGCATATGCCCGACCCGATTGCCATAATCCCGGTGCGACCAGCCGACCACGTCGGGATGCGGCCGGGCCCAGCTTCGGCGCTTCGGGTGTGCCGGCGGATCGATCTCATAGGTTTCCAGGTTCGGCGCAACCCACACCGCACAGGTGCGCTCGCCGGGCCACACCAGCCTGGTCCGCCCGCGCCAGGGCATGAAATCATAAAGGCCGGGGTCGTCCATCGCTAGCTGATGCCTGAATTCCACCGGCTTACACAACCGTGCCCGTGCGAGATGCCGGCACAATTTGCAACAATGCCGACGTGAACTTTTCGCGACCTTCGCAGTTTGAATTCCTGACAAACGGCGACAGCCACAAGCGATCGGAAGGACGGAGATGACCCGCAACACCAGCCGCCCGATATTCGGTCTCGTCGGCCTCGCGATGGTCGTCGGCAGCGTCGGTTACGCCTTTGCGTCTCAGCCTGCCCCTGTCGATGAACCTGTCGTCGCCATGGCCGCACCCGCAGTACGCCCCACAGAACTCCGTTCCGGACCGATCGGCCCTTTGGGCGCGGAGCAGACCCGCTCCAGCTATCTGGTCCGCGCCGGGCTGGGGCTCGAAACGCAGTGACCGCCGCGCTTGCGGGCCCCGCCCGCCCGCACTAGCCTGCCCGACAGAGCCGAAAAGCCTGGGGGACGATGTGCGGAAAACTGCGATGGCCCTGCTACTGGCGCTGGCGTCTTCCGCCGTGGCCCAAATGCCACTGGCCCCACGTCTGGACGCCGCGTCTAGCGATCCCCTCAAGCTCGGCTGGATGCAGGGTAGCCCACCACCGCCCGACAGGCAGGTCCGGTTCGACAACGCCTCGATGTGGACCTTCCCCAAAACCCGGTGGAGCTTCTCCAACTGGCGCCAGCTTGTTCCCACCACCACCATCGGCCGCGGCGTCACCCCCGCCAAGTCGCTCCCCCGCGCCGAGCGCCGCGACCTCGATGCCGTACAATTCACCACGCTGGACGGCCGCTCGATGACATGGGGCGACAGCTTCGATGCAGTGTATGCCGACGGCATTGTCGTCCTCTATAAAGGCCGCGTCGTCTATGAACGGTACGCCGGCGCCCTCACCCCCGCCGGCCATCACATCGGCTTCTCGGTCACCAAAAGCTTCGTCGGCGCGCTTGCCGAGCTCCTGATCCAAGAAGCCAGGCTCGATCCCGCCCGCACCGCCGCCAGCTACGTGCCCGAACTCGGCAGCAGCGGTTTCGGCAACGCCACGATCCGCCAGCTGATGGACATGCGCACCGCGATTGCCTTTACCGAGGATTATGCCGGCCGCGGGTCCGTGCTCACCGATCCCACTCGAATGTCGATTTCCGGCAATCTGGCGCCCGCGCCACCGGGCTTCACCGGGCCGGACGGCCTGTTCGCCTTCACCGCAACCCTGGCCGGAGCCGGCGCGCACGGCGGGGATTTCGTCTATCGCACACCCAATACCCAGGCCCTGCAGTGGGTGGTGGAACGCATCGGCGGCGCGCCCCTGGCTGCCCAGATCGAGAGCCGCATCTGGGCCCCGATGGGAATGGAGCAGGACGCCTACCTGTCGGTCGACCGACTCGGGACCGCGTTCGGCGGCGGCGGCATGAACGCTGCCCTGCGCGATTTCGCCCGCTTCGGCGAGATGATCCGAAAGGGCGGCCGCTGGAACGGCCGGCAGATCCTCCCCGCCGCGGTGGTGAAGGCAATCCTTGCCCCGGGCGACCCCGCCGCCTTCGCCAACGCGAAATACCCCGGCCTGGAAGGCGGCAGCTACGCCGGCCAGTGGTGGCACCGCGCCGGCGGCCAGACCATGGCGGTCGGAATCCACGGGCAGGGCATCTACATCGACCCAAAGGCCGAGCTCGTCATCGCCCGCTTCGCCAGCCACCCCGTCGCCTCGAACCGAGGCATCAACCCCGTCACCATCCCCGCCTACGACGCCATCGCCGCGCATCTCTCAGGGAAGCGCTAGCACCTCCCCGGCCCTCAGCGCCGGAAACTTCTCCGGTGCGATCCCCGCCGCGTGCAGCGCCACCGCCAGATCGGCGGGCGGTGCTTCCCGCGCCTCATCGGTCAGCTGGAACGTGCCCCAGTGCAGCCCCAGTGCCTGCGCCGCGCCCAAGTCGCGCATCGCCTTCACCGCTTCGGCCGGGTTCATATGCTGCTCGGCCATGAACCAGCGCGGCTCGTACGCCCCTACCGGCAGCAGCGCCAGCCGCACTGGGCCGTGCCGCCGAACGTCCCGGAAAAACGCCCCGTCGCCATAGCCGGTATCACCGGCGAAATAGATCGTTCCGCCCGGCAGCAGGATCGAATAGCCCGCCCACAGTGCCCGGTTGCGATCGCTGAACCAGCGCGACGTCCAGTGCTGCACCGGCTCGGGCACCACCACCGCCGACCCCACTGCGACTCGCTCGCCCCAGTCCACCTCGCGCACCCTCACGCCCGCCTTTGCCAGCAGCGGTCCGTGCCCCAGTGGTACCAGGATCAACGGCCGGTCCCGATCCCAGAGGCGTTGCAACGTCGGCACGTCCAGATGGTCCCAATGGCCATGGCTTACCACCACCAGGTCGATCTTCGGCAGGTCGGCGAGGCGAATGCCCGGCGCCGCCACCCGCTTCGGCCCGGCAAACGAAACCGGGCTTGCCCGCTCGGCCCAGATCGGGTCGGTCAGGATGTTCAGCCCCCGGGTCTGCACCAGCAGGGTCGCATGGCCTACCATGGTCGCCACGATCGCCTCGCCCGCCACGCGGGCCGCGGGCACCGCCGGTGTCACCGGCACGCTCGTCGGCCAGGGCGCCGGCTTTCGCGTAGTTTGCCAGCGGATCAGGTCGGCGAAGCTCTTGCTGCCCACATTGGCGCCGCTGGGCAGCAAGAAGCGCTCCCCGTCGAAATGGTCTGATCGGGGATAGGCCGGCGCGCCGGGATCGAGCGCGCGAGCGGCCAGCAGCACGCCGCCCACAACCAGCACGGCAACAGCCCCCCCGATCTTCCACCACGCCATCGCCACCAGGGTTAGCGGCAGCCGCAGGCCGCCGCCAGCCGGGCGCGACAGTGCGTCAGCCCGTCACACGCGCGTCGGCACGCCCTGCACTTGTCCAAAGCAGCCCTGCAACGGGGGCGTACCTGCGCCTACTCGGCCAGCTCCACCACCGCCTCCACTTCCACCGGGATGTTCATCGGCAGGCTGGGCGCGCCCACTGCCGATCGAGGCGCCTTTCCGCCTTCCCCGAAAGCAATCACCATCAGGTCGGAAAAGCCGTTCATCACGGCCGGGTGCTGGGTGAAATCTGCGGTCGAGTTCACAAACCCCAGAATGCGAACGAAGCGCTTCACCCGGCCGAGATCGCCGGTCGCCGCCTTGATCGTCGCCAGCATGCACAGCCCGACCTTCTCGGCAGAGGCTCGGCCGGCCGCCACGTCCAGATCTGCCCCGAGCTTGCCCGATGCCTGCGTCCCGCATTGCCCATGCCCCGACAGGAACAGGAGATTGCCGGCCCGCGCACTCGTCACATAGGTCGCCACGGGCGCGGTCGGCGCCGGCAGCACATGGCCCCGCGCCGCCAGCCGAGCCTCGGGCCCGTCAGCCGCCCGCACCGCGCCGCTGGAAAGCATCGCCGCCAGCAGCATCGCACCCATCGTCCGCATCATGGCCTCTTTGCCCCTCGCTTCCATTTCCATCGGCATGGCAGCATCTGCGAAAAAGAAAAGGCCGCGCGGGGCGAACCCCGCGCGGCCCCCGCCACCACGC
>JANPJJ010000117.1:0-9579 GCA_031425455.1 Sandaracinobacter sp.
TGGTGCATCGTGGTCGAGCCAAGCACGATCACATCGGCGCCGTCTTCGTCGATCGCGCGCAGCGCCTCGGCTTTCAGCTTGGCGAAGATCACATCCTCCTTGCCGGCGAGAAGCTCGCTGAGGTCCGGCCGGGTGTCGATCGAGCACAAGCCCGCGCACCGGTCCCACAGCCGATATTCGGTGAGGACCTTTTCGTACAAGGGATACCATTGCGGCCACATCGTCAGCACGGCGAACTTCTTGCCCAGCATCATCGCGGTGTGAAAGGCGGCTTCGCCGGGCCCGACCACCGGGATCGTCAGGCGGGAACGAAGCGCCCGGACACCTGAATCGCTCACGGTATCCACCAGCACGCCGGCATAGCCTTCGGCCTCTGCGGTTATGCCGGACTGGAACACTGTCCAGTCCATCAACAGCATGTCGTGGTAGCTGTCCCCCAGCGCCGCGCCCCATGGCACCGCGACATATTCGGGGACCATGCCCGGGCGCACCAGATGCGCCGGCAGCTGCGAGGCGCGATTGGCCACCCCGGCGGCGTCCATCGGGATGGGAACGATCACCTTCAGGCGATGCTGCACAGTAACCACCTCTTCGATTTGGGCCTGAATCGCAGCTGATGTATACAAAGAAGCATTGCAAGGCGATTGCCCGTTTTGGGAGGGCCGGGCGAGGCATGAGGGGACGAGCGAACGTGGCTAAGGCATCCGACCGGGCTTACCAGCAGATCAGGCTGGCCATGCTGAACGGTGATTTCGCGCCCGGTGCGCCGCTGAAGGAAGAAGAGCTTGCCCAGCTTTTCGGCGTATCGCGAACACCCGTGCGCGAGGCGCTGCGCCGGCTGGAAGCCGAATATCTGGTGCGCCGCACCGACGGCGCGCGCAGCTTCGTCGCCGATTGGTCCACCGACGACGTCGCCGAAATGTTCACGCTTCGCGCCATGCTGGAGGGGCACGCCGCCGCCCGGGCGGCCACCCGGATCAGCGCCGGGGCGCTTGCCGAGCTGGGGGTGCTGAACGCGACCCTGGGGCGGGCCATCGACAGCGGAGACACCGACAGCTTTCTGAAGGCCAACCGGGATTTCCACGCCGTCGTCCTGGCCGCAGCCCAGTCCCCGCGGCTCGCCGGCATGCTGACGGCACTGGTGGAGCAGCCGGTCGTTCGCCGCACCGCACAGCGATATGGCGCGGCCGAGTTCCGCCGCAGCCACGCCGAGCACAGCGCGTTGGTGGAAGCGCTTCGAGCCGGCGACCCGACCTGGGCCGAAAGTACGATGACCGGCCATATCCGCCGGGCTTTCCACGCCTTTGCCGCGGCCAGCGACCAGCTGCCCGCGGTATGACTTGGGAATGCCTAGTCAAACTCGTTTACATTCAGAAGATTGCGGAACGGTCCTAACCCGGGTTAACCAGATGCCGGGTCGGTCAAGAAAAACAAACAAGGGATGGTCGCAACATGTCAGACACATTCACCGCAGCGGCACCGGATCGCCAGCGCAACGTCCGCAGCGCCTACGACCATATTCTGGACCGCAACCCGGACGAGGCCAGGCTCCGGGCCTCGCGGGTCCTGGCGGTCGCGTCGCAATATGATTGCCAGATCGCTGCCCGCCATTTCCGCATCAGCGCGGCTCGCGCCGGGATTGCGGCCAAGCGCGAGAGCACGGCCGTGTTGGGCGCCTTCGCCTCGATCGGCCTCGCGATCTTCCTATGCATGATGCAGCTGCCGCTGGCCGAGCAGGCCGCCCGCATCCTGTTCGTCGGTCTCGCGCTCGGGCTGTTCCGGCTGGGTCTCAGGACCGACGGTCGCTACTTCACGCTGCAGCTGGGCCTCCAGTCGCTGCTCACGCTCGTCGTCCTCGCCAATGCGTCGGGGCCGGGCGACCATCTGCTTCTGCTTTGGGATACGGCGGTCGTGCTGCTCGGCTGGAGCGCCGCCGGAGCCCGCTGGCTGCACCTTGCCGAAGCGCGCGCCGTGGACCGCAAGGAAATCGAGCTGATGCTGGTCGTCGAAGGCCGCCCGACGGCAGACGCGATCCGTGCCGAAGCCCGCCGCCGCGAACTGGCGACGATTTGAGATAAGATCCAGGACCGGACTTCAGGGTTGGATTTCAGGGTCGGTAGCGGGGAGCGCGGCTCAGGTCGCGCTCCCAAGTCGCTCGATCACGGCCGCACTGGTAACGAGGTCGGCGGTCTTCGCCTTCAGGTCGAACAAGTTGGCGGCATGAACCTCGGGCGAGCGGTCGCCGACGCAATCCTCCACCACCAGCGGGATGAACCCATGGCATAGCGCGTCGACCGCGGTCGCCCGGACGCAGCCCGAGGTGCTGAGCCCGGCGATCAGCAGCGTATCCACCCGCTGCGCCACCAACGTCGCGGCCAGGCTGGTTCCGAAGAACGAGCTTGGATACTGCTTGGTGAGCACCAGATCGCCCGGCGCCGGCTGCAACACGGAGGGGAAATCGGCCAGCGGATTGCCCGCTTCGAAACAGGCCAGCGCTGCGATCTTGCGACGGAACATCCCGCCGTCGCTGGGATGGGCATATTCCACCCGCGTGAAGATCACGGGAATGCCGGCGCGTCGCGCGGCGGCCGCCAGCGGAATGCAGGCGTCCAGAACGGATTCCACGCCTGCATACAAGGGGCTTTCCGGCACGAAATAGGCCATGGCCATGTCGATCAGGATCAGCGCCGGGCGTTCCCCGAACCCCAGCGCGCCGCCGAACCCGGCGTCGGCATAATCGCGGGTCAGCTCCATCAGATCACCCCCTCGCTCCTCAGCCCGGCCAGATCATCGTCCGAAAGCCCCAGCAGCTCCTGATAAATCTCATGATTCTGCGCCCCCATCGGCTGTCCCGGCCAGTTCACCTGGCCCGGCGTCGCCGACAGCTTGGGGAAGACATTCTGCATGATAAGGTTGCGAAATTCGGGGTGCGCAACCTTCACCAGCGCCTCGCGCGCGGCGAAATGCGGGTCTTCCAGCATGTCGGGCGCCTTGTAGATCTTGCCTGCGGGCACGCCATTGGCCTCCATCCGGTCCAGCACGTCGGCGGCCTTCTGCGGCCCGGTCCAGTCGGCGATCAGGTCGTCCAGCTCCGCCTGGTGTTCGCCGCGCGCATTGTGCGTCGCATATCGCCTGTCGGTCGCCAGCTCGGGCCGGCCCATCGCTTCGGCGAGCCGTGCGAACACGCTGTTCTGGTTGGCACCGATCAGGATATCGCCGTCGGCACAGGGATAGACGTTCGAAGGAGCGACGCCCGGCAGGATCGAGCCGGTGCGCTCGCGGATGAACCCACCCTCGGTGTATTCGGGCACCGTCGATTCCATCATCGCCAGCACCGCTTCATAGATGGCGCTGTCCACCACCTGGCCCTCGCCGGTGCGATGGCGGTGGTGCAGCGCCATCATCGCACCAAGGCAGGCGAAGGTCGCCGCGAGCGAATCGCCGATGGAAAGCCCCACGCGGCTGGGCGGAGTGCTTGGGTCGCCCGCCAGGTTGCGGATGCCCCCCATCGCCTCGCCGATCGAACCATAGCCCGCGCGCGGCGCATAAGGCCCGGTCTGGCCATAGCCCGACACCCGGATCATGATGAGGCCCGGGTTGTCCGCCGCCAGCACCTCATAGCCGAGCCCCCATTTTTCCAGCGTGCCGGGGCGGAAATTCTCCAGCAGGAAGTCGGATTTTTTCACCAGCCGCTTCAGCAGCTCCTGCCCGCGGGGATCGCGCAGGTTCAGCGTGATGGTCTTCTTGTTCCGCGCGACCACCGGGAACCACAGCGGCTTGCCCCGCCCCCACTGCCGCATCGGGTCGCCTTCCGCCACATCCCCGGGCTTAGCGGGCGGTTCGATCTTGATCACTTCGGCGCCATGATCGGCCATCAGCTGGCCGCAGAACGGCCCCGCGATCAGCTGGCCCAGCTCGATCAGCCGCAATCCCTCGAGCGCGCCGCCCCCCGTGCTGAGCTGTGCCATCTGCGGACCGGTCCTTTCGCTTGCCACGCTGTTGCGTGGCACCTATAGGATGATTTCGATATTGTATACAATGTCTGGAGGGCGGATGTCCGTGACGGGTGAGGCCCATCGGGTGAAGATACTGGAGGTCGGCGCCCGCGACGGTCTGCAGAACGAGAAGGACGTGATCGGCCTCGCCGACAAGGTGGCGCTGCTGACCCGCCTGATCGGGGCCGGCGCCCGACGGCTGGAAATTGCCAGCTTCGTGAACCCGGCCCGGGTGCCGCAGATGGCGGACGGCGAAGCGGTGATCGCCGCGATGCCCGACCGGAAGGACGTGTCCTATATCGGGCTTTGCCTGAACAAGCGCGGGGTGCTCCGCGCGCTGGCCACCAGGGACGGCGGCAAGCGCGGTGTCGACGAGGCCGGCTGCGTGATCGTTGCCTCCGACACGTTCGGGCAGAAGAACCAGGGGCAGAGCATCGAAGATGGCATCCGCGCGAACCGCGAGATGCTGAAACTCGCCAGCGAGGGCGGCCTGGTTCCGCAGGTCACCATATCGGCGGCGTTCGGCTGCCCGTTCGAAGGCCGGGTGCCGCCCGAAACCGTGGCGCGGCTGGCGGGCGAGATGGCGGACGCGGGCGCCGTGGAAATCGCGCTGGCGGATACGATCGGCGTGGGCGTGCCGGCCCAGGTGAGCGACCTGTTCGGCCGCGTGCGCGAGGTGGCGCCCGGCGTTCGGCTGCGGGCCCACTTCCACAATACCCGGGGCACCGGAATCGCCAATGCCTGGGCAGCGATCGGCGCCGGGGTCGAGGTGCTGGATTCGAGCCTGGGCGGGCTGGGCGGCTGCCCGTTCGCGCCGAAGGCGACGGGAAACATCGCGACCGAGGATCTGGTATATCTGCTGGACCGGTCGGGCATCGGCACCGGCTTCGACCTCGAGGCGCTGATCGACGCGAACCACTGGTTCGAAGCCATCCTCGGCCGGCCGCTGCCGTCGCTGGTGGCGAGGGCCGGCAACTTCACCGGGAACAAAATGGGGGCGATTGCCGCATGAGCTACAGGCTGGGTGTCGATGTCGGCGGAACCTTTACCGACCTCCTCGTGGTGGACGAGGCAACGGGGCGGACCTTCCGGGACAAGGTCCCCTCCACGCCCGACGACCCCAGCCGAGCGGTGGTCGCCGGCGCCCGCCAGGTATGCGAGGCGAACGGCATCGCGGCAGGCGACATCGGGTTGTTCCTGCACGGCACCACAGTCGCCACCAACGCCGTTCTCGAAGGCAAGGTCGCCCGGGTCGGGCTGGTTGTCACCGAAGGCTATCGACATATTCTGCAGATCGCGCGCAGCCTGGTGCCGGGCGGCCTTGCTGCCTGGATCATCTGGCCCAAGCCGGAGCCGCTCGCGCCGCTGGAGGCTACCGTCGAGGCGCCCGAGCGCATCGGTGCCGACGGCAGCATCGTGCGCCCGCTTGACGAGGCGAAGCTGCGGGCCAATCTGGAAGTGCTGCGCGGCGAGAAGGTGGAGGCGATCACCGTCTGCCTGATGAACAGCTATGTGAACGACGCCCACGAGCGCCAGGTCGCCGCGATCGTCAGCGAGATGTTCCCCGACCTTCCCGTCAGCGTCTCGGCCGACATCCTGCCGGAAATGCAGGAGTATGAGCGGGCGCTCACCACCGTCGCCAATTCGGCGGTTCGGCCGATCGTGTCGCGCTATGTCGGCAATCTGGAGCGCGAGCTGAAGAACTGGGGGACGCCGGCCAAGCTGAACCTCTTGCGCTCCGACGGCGGGCTGATGTCGGCCGAGAAGAGCCGCTCGGCGCCGGTGAACCTGCTGATGTCCGGCCCGGCCGGCGGTGTGGCCGGCGCGCTCTGGGTCGCGAAGAATGCCGGCTTCCCCAACGTCCTCACACTCGACATGGGCGGCACCTCCACCGACGTCGCACTGATCGAGGGCGGCCAGCCCCGGCTGCGTCGCGAGACGTCCGTCGGCCACCTGACGGTCCGCGCCTCCTCGCTCGACGTGAAGACGGTGGGCGCTGGCGGCGGCTCGATCGCGGCGGTTCCGGAGCTTACGGGCGCGCTCCGTGTCGGCCCGCAATCGGCCGGCGCCGTCCCGGGCCCGGCGGCCTATGGCAAGGGCGGCACCGAGCCCACCGTCACCGATGCCAATGTCGTGCTGGGCTACCTTCCCGAAAACCTGCTCGGCGGCAGCTTCCGGCTGGACCGTGCCGCTGCTCGAAATGCGGTGAAAAAGGTTGCCGACGCCCTTAACCTGAGCGTCGAGGATGCGGCGGCCGGCATCATCGCCATCGTCAACGAGAATATGTTCGGCGCGCTCCGCCTGGTTTCGGTGGCGCAGGGCTATGATCCGCGCGACTTCGCACTGATGCCGTTCGGCGGCGCCGGGCCGCTGCACGGCAATGCCATGTCGAAGCTGATGGGAAGCTGGCCGGTGCTGGTGCCGCCGTCGCCGGGTGTGCTCTGTGCCTATGGCGACGCCACCACGCGCCTCAGGGTCGACGCCCAGCGCAGTTTCAACCGGCTGGCCGGGGAAACCAGCGATGCCGAGGTCGGCGCCGTGATCGACGGGCTGATCGGCCAGGTGTCGGGCGAGTTGGTGGACGAAGGCGTCCAGCCCGGCGACATCGAAATCCGGGTCGAGATCGACATCCGCTACGCCGGGCAGGCCTTTGAAGTGCCGCTGTTCAGCCCGCAGGGGTCGACCATATCGGACTTGATCGCCCGCTTCGATGCGGAGCATCTGCGGCTGTTCACCTTCAACCTGTCGGTCCCGCACGAGCTGGTGAACATCCGCGTGGTGGCGCTCGGCAAGGCGGCCAATGTCGCGCCGCAGGAAATCGCCAAAGGAGACGGCAACCCGGCGGCTGCCAGGCTGCGCGATCACAAGCTCTATATGGACGCGCGCGAGATGGACGCCATCATCTACGATCGGGCGAAGCTGCGCGCCGGCGACAAGGTGAAGGGCCCCGCGATCGTGATCGAGATGGATTCGACCACGCTCATTCACAACGGCTGTGTCGGCGAAGTCGATGCGTTCGGCTGCATCCTGATCCGTCCGGAATGATGCGGGGCGGCCTGCTCCTGCTGCTGCTCGCGGCGTCGCCTGCCCTCGCGGAGGTCCGCAGCACGGCGCCGGACGGCTTCGTCATCCATCACGAGGGGGTGATGCCGCAGGCCGCCGACGCCGCCTGGGCGGCGCTCGTCGACTGGGGCGGCTGGTGGCCCGATGCCCACAGCTATTCGGGGAAGGCTGCCAATCTGGCACTCGATGTGGAGCCCGACGGCGAGCTCGAGGAGGAATGGTCGGGCGGGTCGGTGCTGCACGGGTCTGTCCTGCAGGCGCAGACCGGCCAGTTGCTTCGCCTCTCCGCAGTGTTCGGCCCGCTGCAGTCACTTCCCGTCGCCGGCGTGCTCGATATCGCGCTGAAGCCCGAAGGCGCCGGCACCCGGGTTACCCTTTCCTATCGGGTCGGCGGCCCCGCCTCGCTGAATGTCGGCCAGTTCGCCGCCCCGGTCGACCGGGTGTTCACCGAAGCCTTCGACCGCCTCCTCGCCCATGTTCCGCCGCCGCCCAAGCCGGAGAAATAGCCATGCCGACGACCATCATCGAGGAACGCCCCCGTCCCTTCGCCGACAACCCGGTCGATACCGTCACGCTCGACATTATCGAGAATGCGCTTCGCAACGCCCGCATCGAAATGGATGCCACGCTGGTGCGCACCGCGATGTCGCCCGGCATCCGCGAGCAGGGCGATGCCTTCCCGCTGATCGCAGACCCCACCGGCAAGATGATCGTCGGCCAGTTCGGCAGCTTCATCGGCGGCTTCCTTTCCGGCTGGGACGGCACCATCGAGGACGGGGACATGATCTTCCTGTCCGACCCCTACAGCTGCGAAGGCGCGATCTCCCACTCCAACGACTGGCTGGTGCTGCTGCCGGTCTATCGCGACGGGCGGCTGATCGCCTGGACCGCGATGTTCGGCCACCAGAGCGACATCGGCGGCAAGGTCGCCGGCTCGATGCCGATCGACGCGCGCTCGATCTTCGAAGAAGGGGTGCGCATCCCGCCGGTGAAAATCTGGCGCAAGGGCGAATATAACGAGGATCTGATCAAGCTGGTTATGCACCAGACCCGCAAGCCCGACTGGTGCGCCGCGGACCTCAACGCGCTCATCGCTTCGTGCCGGGTCGCGGCGCGCCGCATCCACGAGATGTGCGAGCGTTTCGGCGACGATGTCTATGTGTCGGCGACCTCGCAGCTGCTGGCCCGCAATCACCGCGCGATGAAGGCGCTGATCGGAATGGCGATTGCCGAGGAACCGATCAGCTTCGAAGACTATATCTGCGACGACGGCGTCGGCTTCGGCCCCTACAAGATCAAGTGCAGCATGTGGCGCGAGGGTGAGAAGGTAATCCTGGACTTCACCGGCACCGATCCGCAATCGGCCGCGTCGGTGAACTTCTATCTCAATGAGAATATGTTCAAGATGTTCTTCGGCATCTACATGATCATGGTGTTCGATCCCGCGATCCTGTTCAACGATGGCTTTTACGACCTGATCGACGTGCGCATCCCCGAAGGCTCGCTGCTGAAGCCGCGCTACCCCGCCGCCCTTTCCGGCCGCACCCATGCGCTGGGCCGCATCTTCGATATCCTGGGCGGCCTGCTCGGCCAGAAGACGCCGGAATTCCTCAATGCGGCGGGCTTCTCATCCAGCCCGCACCTCATGTTCTCCGGGACCGACAGCGCGGGCAAATGGTTCCAGCTGTTCCAGATCGGCTTCGGCGGAATCCCGGGCCGGCCGCTTGGCGACGGGCCGGACGGCCACTCGCTCTGGCCGGGCTTCACCAACGTGCCCAACGAGTTCCTCGAGCGTTATTTCCCGCTCCGGATCGAACGCTACGAAGCGTTGGCCGACACCGGCGGCGCCGGCCTGCACCGCGGCGGCAACGGCATCCTGATGTCGTACCGGTTCCTCGAATCCGGCACCGTCTCCATCCACGACGACCGCTGGTTCGTGCCCCCCTGGGGCGTCAACGGCGGCCTCCCCGGCGCCCGCGCCCGCAAGATCCTGGAAAAACCGGACGGCACCCAGACCATCGTCGCCAACAAGCTCGACCGGCTCGATGTCGAAAAGGACGACCTCCTCCACTTCATTACCTGGGGCGGCGGCGGCTGGGGCGACCCGCTGGCGCGCGCGCCCGAACTCGTCGGCAAGGAAATCCGCCAGGGCCTGGTCACGGCCGGCGGCGCCCGCGCCTACGGAGTGGTCGCCGACGACCGCGGACAAGTGGACGAAACCGCAACAAGCCAACTGCGGGCCGAGATGCAGAAAAACCGCGACAACCTCCCCCTGTTCGACTTCGGCCCGGATATCGAAACCCTGCGCCGCACCAGCACCGCCGAAACCGGCCTCCCCGCCCCGCGTCAACCGGTGTGGCACAGCATGGCCGTGGCGGCTGAATAGGCGGCGGCAGGTTGGGGAGTGGCTTCGCCATGCCAGGGGCTTTGCCCCCGGCACCCCCAGCAGGAGGCTACGGCCTCCTGCACCTCTATTAGTTTGAGGCAGAGGCCCCCGGCAACGGTGGCGCCATGTGCGCAG
>JANPJJ010000118.1:0-1843 GCA_031425455.1 Sandaracinobacter sp.
TCTCGCGCGCCGCTGCCCGGCTGTCGGTAAAGCATGCCGGCGGCGTCAAGATCCTCAACTATTCAGGCTCGGGCATCGAAACCACCTTCACCGAAGGCGAGGACGCCTGCCTCGCCGCGATGGTCCCCGACCTCCGCCCGGACACGTCGGGCCGCCCCGGCCTGATGATCGTCGGCGCCCTGCCGGATGTCGTCGAGGACCAGTTTCTCCGTCTCTTCGCGGAGCTCGGCATCCCGGTCGTCCACTCCTTCCCCGCCCGCCGCGCCGGCGCCATGCCGCCCGTCGGCCCGCACACCCGCTTCCTGCTCGCCCAGCCCTTCCTCGGCGAGACCGCCCGCGCCCTCGAAGATCGCGGCGCCGTCCGCCTCGACGCGCTGTTCCCCTTCGGCGCCGAAGGCACCACCAACTGGCTCCACGCCGCGGCGACCGCCTTCGGCATCGACGAAATGCACTTCCGCCGCGTCATCGCGCCGGGCCGCGAACGCGCCAAGCGCGCCATCGAACATTCGCGCAGCCGCCTCGAAGGCAAGCGGATCACTTTCCTCCCCGACTCGCAGCTCGAAGTACCGCTGGCGCGCTTCCTCAGCAACGAACTGGGCATGCTGCCCGTCGAAGTCGGCACGCCCTACCTCCACCGCCGGCATCTCGAACAGGAACTCGCGCTCCTGCCGGCCGACACCCTGATCAGCGAAGGCCAGGACGTCGACAAACAGCTCGACCGGGTGCGCTTGGCGAGGCCAGACCTGACCGTCTGCGGCCTCGGCCTCGCCAACCCGCTGGAATCCGAAGGCCTGACCACGAAATGGGCGATCGAGCTGGTCTTCTCGCCGGTCCATGGTTTCGACCAGGCCGGCGACCTCGCCGAACTCTTTGCCCGGCCGCTGCGGCGCCGCGACATGCTGAGGGTCTGATGCAGCTGACCGTCTGGACCTACGAAGGACCGCCGCACGTCGGCGCGATGCGCATCGCCACCGCGATGGAAGGGGTCCACTACGTCCTGCACGCGCCGCAGGGCGACACCTATGCCGACCTGCTGTTCACCATGATCGAACGGCGCGGCAAACGCCCCCCGGTCACCTACTCCACCTTCCAGGCCCGCGACCTCGGCAAGGACACCGCCGAGCTGTTCCAGAAGGCCGCCCGCGACGCCTACGCCCGCTTTCAGCCGCAGGCGATGCTCGTCGGCGCGTCGTGCACCGCCGAACTGATCCAGGACGATCCCGCCGGCCTCGCCGACGCCATGCGCCTGCCCTGCCCGGTCGTCGCGCTCGAACTTCCCAGCTACCAGCGCAAGGAAAACTGGGGCGCCGCCGAGACTTTCTACCAGCTGGTTCGCAAGCTTTGCACCGCAGTGCCGGCACGCACCGGAATCAAGCCTTCGGTCAACATCCTCGGCCCAACGGCGCTCGGCTTCCGTCACCGCGACGATGTCATTGAAATCACGCGGCTGCTCGAAAACCTGGGCATTGCCGTCAACGTCACCGCGCCGCTCGGCGCCAGCCCCGCCGACCTGGCGCGGCTGGGCGAGGCCGATTTCAACATCTGCCTTTATCCCGAGATCGCCGACACGACCTGCCGCTGGCTCGAACGCCAGTTCGGGCAAAAAACCGTCCGCACCGTGCCTATCGGCCACGCTGCGACCCGTGAATTCATCGCCGAAGTCGCCGCTCTCGCCGGCGTCGATCCGGCCGCTGCGCTCGATACTTCCAACCTGCCGTGGTGGAGCCGTTCGGTCGATTCAACCTATCTCACCGGCAAGCGCGTCTTCATTTTCGGCGATGCCACCCACGCCATCGCCGCCGCCCGCGTCGCCCGAGACGAGCTCGGTTTCGAAGTCGTGGGG
>JANPJJ010000119.1:0-3215 GCA_031425455.1 Sandaracinobacter sp.
GTCGCGCGTGCGGGTCAGCGCCACCCGCACCCGGCCCTGCCGCTCCAGCTGGCGCTTCAGCTCCAGGGCGATGGCGAGGGTGAGCCGCTTCTCCTGCGTGCCGCCCGGGCCGATGGCCCCGGGATCGGCGCCGCCATGGCCGGGGTCGAGGATGATGAGCGGGAGGTTGAGGCCGGAGCGAGGCGTGGGTGCCTGGCGCGGCCGGGCCGGCACCGTAGGGCGCGGTTGCGCCTCCGTCGGCCGGGCGAGCGATGTGGCCAGCATGGCGGCCAGCAGGCCGCGGCGATCGAGAACCCCCATGTGACGCGACCCCCATCGCGGTGGGTCAAGCTTACGGGAGAGAGGCTTGCGGCACCACGCGAATTGCGTTGGCGTGCCCAGCCTGGGAGGGTGGTCGGACGTTGAGGCCCGAAGCAGACAGAAGGAGAGCGGGATGATCGAGAAGCTGAAGGCGTTGCCCGGCAAGGTGAAGGCGCAGGCCGCCCTGCTGCGGCGCGACCCACAGGCTTTTGCTAACAACCTGATGCAGGTCACCCACCCGGAATTGTTTCGCGAGCGGCTGGTGGACATCATGAACGCCGTGCCGATGTACGTGCGGGTAGACCCAGCCCTCGGCGGCTTACGGCTGAATATTCTAAATTCGGCACTGACGGCGAGTGGGATGACGGGTGGCCCCAACACCATCGTCAACCTCGCCGTGCGGATCGCCCGCGCCGGGGTGCCGGTGCGGTTGGTGACTACCGTGCAGGCGGAAGGCATCGACGCGGCCTGGCTGAGGGCGCACCTGACGGAGTTGGTGGGCGGCGAGATCCCCGACATCCCGATCGAGACCGCGTCGGATGCGGCGGCGCCGCTCGCCGTCGGGCCGGGCGAGGTCTTCATGGCCACGCATTGGACCACAGCGCAGCAGCTCAAGCCCGTGTTGCCCAGCATGCGGGTGAAACAGTTTCTCTATATGCTGCAGGAGTTCGAGGCCGCCTTCTACGCCTGGTCGAGCAACCACGCCCTGGCCCTGGAGACCTACGGGATGGATTTCTGGCCGGTGGCGAACGAAGGGCTGCTGGCCGAGCACTTCTTCGCCCAGCAGGTGGGCCGCTTCGCCGATCCCGCCTTCCACGAGCGGGTGACGGTGTTCGAGCCCGCCATCGAGAGCCGGGTGTTCCGTCCCCCGGCGGGCGACTCGCCGCCGCGGCCGAAGCGACTGCTGTTTTATGCGCGTCCGTCGAATCACCGGAACCTGTTCGGCCTGGGGCTCGAGGCATTGCGCGTCGCCTCGGCCGACCCTGCCTTTGCCGGCTGGGAAATGCTGGCGATCGGCGGGCGAGGAGGCGTGCCCGAGCTGCCGCTGGAAGGCGGCCACGTGCTGCGGCCAGCCGAGTGGCGCGGCTTCCTGGCCTATGCCGAGCAGCTGCGGGAGGCGGATGTCCTGCTGGCGCCGATGCTTTCGCCGCACACGGGCTACCCTGCGCTGGAGATGGCGGCCACCGGAGGCCTCGCGGTGACCAACGCCTTCTCGGTCAAGACCGTGCGGGTTCTGGAAGGGCTGTCGGACAACATCTTCGCCAGCGAGGCGACCGTCGAGGGCATGAGCGCCTCGCTCGTGGCGGCGGCGCGGGCGGTCAACGACCGCCGGGCCCGCACGGCGAGCCTGCGCATGCCGCGCGACTGGGCGGATTCGCTCGATCCTGCGGCCTCGCGCCTCGTCGATGTCATGCGCGGCCTGGCTGCCTGAAGCGGGAACCGATTCACCCCAGCCTCTTTGCTACGTTCACATGCGGCCCCGGCCCGGGCCTCCCGGGCGGATGGGGCGAAAGGCCACGAACATGCGCGCTCGTCCTGTCCTCCACCCTCCCCGCCGTTTCCGAGCGCGACCAGCAGGGCGTCATGCATCGCCTGCGACTGTTCATCGATGCGCTCGCCAGCCTGACGCCTGACATCCACATCGCCCACGTCGCGCCCGCCTCGGCGGCCGAGGTGCCGGCGGCCGAACTCGCGCGCCGGCAGGTGGCGTTCTGGGGCAGGGAGGTCGGGGTGAGCGTCATCCGCCGCGGTCCGACGGCAGGCGGCTTCCGCGGGCATTACCTCGACGGGCTGGCGGATGCCGGACGGCAGCGGAGTTTCCGGCCCTTCGCCGATCCCGGCCCGGTCGGGGAGGTGGCTGCCCTGCTGGCGAGCCTCCGGCCGGATGTGGTTTTGGCCCACCGCCTGCCCGCGGTGATGGCGCTGCGACGGTCGGGCTCCACGCCGCGCCGCCTCTTCTTCGACCTGGACGACGTGGAGCACATGGTGCAGTGGCGCCAGGCGACCACGCGCCCCTTCCGTCCGGGCAAGACGCTGGAACTGCTCAAAGTGCCGGCGACTCTCGCCGAGGAGCGGCGGGCGGCGCGGTTTGCGAGGCTGACTTTCGTCTGCTCCGAGGAGGACGAGGGCTACCTGGGACGCTGGGTCGTGCAGGGCAGGGTGACCTGCGTCCCCAACGTCTTACCCATGCCCGACCGGCCCCCGGGCGTGACCGCGGAACCCACCTTGGGCTTCATCGGCGCCATGCACCACCCGCCGAATGTCGAGGCGGTGGAGCGGCTCACGCGTCGCATCCTGCCGCTGGTGCGGCGCGAGGTCGCCGAGGCCCGGCTGCTGGTCGCAGGCACTGGCAGCGAGAAGTTGCGGGCCTCGACCTGCCCGGCGTGGAGGTGCTGGGCTTCGTGCCGGAGGTGGCCGGCTTTCACGCGCGCACGCGGCTGGCCTGCGCGCCGTTGGTCAACGGCGGCGGCACCCGTCTGAAGCTGATCGAGGCCGCGGCCCATGCGCGGCCGATGGTGGCGACCGTGCTGGGCGCCGAGGGGCTGCGCTTCGAGCCGGAGCGCGAGATCCTCCTGCGCGACGACGATGCCGGCTTCGCCGCGGCCTGCGTGGCCCTGCTGCGCGACGACGCGGCCTGCGCCCGCATGGGCGCGGCGGCGCGGCGGCGGGCGATCGACTGCTACTCGGCCGCGTCTGCCTCCGGCCGGATCGCCGGCCTGATGCAGGCCGATTAGGCGCGCCGCTTGCCGCCTCTCCCCGGGATGCTATGGTCACTTGCCCCAGCGACAGGTGCTGCGGGCGATGCAAGGGACCAGGGCGCGAAGCTCGCAGCCGGGTCCTGGCACTGGCCCCGCCGATGATTCGCGGGCCGGCCGGCCTCGCCCGCGCGCCCGCGGTGCAGCGCCGCCGAAGGA
>JANPJJ010000120.1:0-32117 GCA_031425455.1 Sandaracinobacter sp.
CCACGCCGTCGGCCATGCAAAAAGGGGCGAACCTGATGGTCCACCCCTTTTTCATGCCGGCCGAGTCGCACGCGAGTCTGCAGTTAGTGCTGCGCACTAATTGCAGCCGCTTAGCGGCTGTAAAACTCCACCACCAGATTCGGCTCCATCTTCACCGGATAAGGCACCTCGTCCAGCGTCGGCACGCGCACATAGCCGGCCTTGAAGCCGTCGATGGCGACATATTCCGGCACGTCGCGCTCGGCGGACTGGATCGCTTCCAGCACCAGCGCCATCTGCCGGCCCTTTTCCGAAAGCTCGATCGTGTCGCCGGGCTTCACCAGCGCCGACGCGATGTTGCACTTGCGGCCGTTCACCAGGATATGGCCGTGGTTCACCAGCTGGCGGGCGGCGAACGGGGTGGGGGCGAACTTGGCGCGATAAACGACGCTTTGCAGCCGGCGCTCCAACAGGCCGATCAGGTTCTGGCTGGTGTCACCCTTCATCCGCACCGCTTCGGCATAGACCTTGCGGAACTGCTTTTCGGTGACGTCGCCGTAATAGCCCTTCAGCTTCTGCTTGGCGCGCAGCTGGATGCCGAAGTCGGAGACCTTGCTCTTGCGGCGCTGGCCGTGCTGGCCAGGGCCATATTCGCGGCGGTTGATCGGGCTCTTGGGACGGCCCCACACATTCTCGCCCATGCGGCGGTCGAGCTTGTACTTGGCGCTGGTGCGCTTCGACATGATATCATCCTTCGCTGGCCCCGGCGGAATTGCACTGGAACCGGCCCTCCTGCCTCGCGGCAAAAAGGGCGTGCCTGGACCCGCGCGGTGCAATGGACAGACTATCCAAGGCAACCGGGCCACCGCTTCACCAGGCGTGCGGGGCCGAATGCGTAAGCCGCGCCCCCTAGCCGCGCCGGGGCTGCCGGTCAAGCAGCCGGCCCGAAATCCTTGACCCGGCCCCCCGTCGCCGCTATCTGCCCGCCTCCCCGATTTTCCAGACACGAAGAGGCCTTCATGGCACGCGTCACCGTCGAAGACTGCATCGAGAAAGTCCCGAACCGTTTCGAGCTGGTTCTGCTCGCCGGCCAGCGCGCCCGCCAGATCTCGGGCGGGGCCGAGATCACCATCGATCGCGACCGCGACAAGAATCCGGTCGTCGCGCTGCGCGAAATCGCCGAGGCGACCGTCGTTCCGGACGCGCTGCAGGAAAAGATCATCCTCGACCTCCAGAAGGTCCATATCGACGAGGACGACATCGCCGACGACATCGGCTCGCTCGCCGCCTCTGCCGAAGCGCTGCGGCTTACCGCTGCGGCGCCGCCCAGAAATCAGAACCTGGGCCCCGAGTACGAATGAGGCCGGGCTGGCTCAGTCCAGCCGGATGCCCTGCGATCCCGCCTCCGCCGTCAGCCGGGCCCGGATGTCGGTGCCCGGAGTCGCCAGCCAGTCCGCCATCTGCGCCCTCAGCGGCAGCAGGCTCGCCGAGCGTACCATCGCTTTCACCGGTCCGACAGCAGCCGGCGTGATCGACAGTTTCCCGACCCCGATCGCCATCAGCGCCAGCGCCTCCAGCGGCCGCCCGCCCATCTCGCCGCAGACGCTGACCGGAACGCCGGCTGCGTCGCACTGGTCCACCACCAGCTTCAGGAACTTCAGGACCGAGCGCGACAGCCAGTCGTAGCGGTCGGCGAGCTTCGGATTGCCGCGGTCCGCCGCCAGCAGGAACTGGGTGAGGTCGTTGGTGCCGATCGACAGGAAATCGAGCCTCGGCAGCAGCTCGTCCAGCACCATCGCCAGCGCCGGCACCTCCAGCATCGCCCCGAACCTCACCTCGGTGGCATGCGCCACCCCGGCCTTCGCCAGCCGGTCTCGGCGCTCCTCCACGATCGCTCGCGCCGCCTCATATTCCCACGGCTCGGAAACCATCGGGAACATCAGGTTCAGGGTCCGCCCGGCCGATGCCTCCAGCAGCGCCCGGGACTGCGCCGCCAGCAGCCCGGCTCGTGCCAGCGCCAGCCGCAGCGCCCGCCAGCCCATCGCCGGGTTTTCCTCCCGCTCCCCGCGGTCCTCCAGATAGGGCACCGCCTTGTCGCCGCCGATATCGACGGTGCGGAAGATCACCGGGCGGTCGCCGGCCGCCTCCAGAACGTCGCGGTACAGCGCCACCTGCCGGCCCTTGCGGGGCAGCGTCGCCGAGACCAGGAACTGGAACTCGGTGCGGAACAGACCGATTCCGTCGGCATTGGTGATGTCGAGCGCGGGCAGATCGGAGCGAAGCCCGGCGTTCATCATCAGCTGCACCCGCACTCCGTCGCGGCTTTCGGCCGGAAGGTGCCTCAGCTTGGCGAACTCGGCCTGCTTCTTCGCCCTCAGCGCCGTCTGCGCCTGGTAACCGGCGATCACGGTAGGCGAAGGCCGGACGAACAGCGCGCCGGCGGCTGCATCCAGCAGCAGCGGATCGCCTTCGCCGACCAGCGCGCGCAGGTCCCGCGCCCGGCCCAGCAGCGGCACCCCCATGGCGCGGGCCAGGATGGTGACATGGGCCGTCAGCGACCCGTCCTCCATTGCCACGCCCTTCAGATATTTGCGGTCATACTCCAGCAGCTCGGCGGGGCCCAGGTTGCGGGCGATCAGGATCGTGTCCTCGCTCAGCCCGCGCTGCGCCGCCGTGCCCGACTGGCCCGAAACGATGCGGATCAGCCGGTTCGATAGATCCTCCAGGTCGTGCAGCCGTTCGCGGAGATAGGGGTCGCTGGCCGAGCCCAGCTTGATGCGCTGCGCCTGCGCCACCACTTCGACCGCCGCTTCCGCCGTCAGCCCGCCGTCGATCCCGTCGTTGATCCGCCGCGCCCAGCCTTCGTCGAACGCGAACATCTTGTAGGTTTCCAGGATATCGTCATGGTCGCCCGGCCCCGCAAACTCGGCGCGGTTCACCATCTGGTCGATTTCCTCGCGCATCCGGACGAACGCGGATTTCAGCTTGGCGCGCTCGGCATCGGCATCGTCGGCGACCGTGTTGGTGATCACGATGCGGGGCTCGTGGAACACCGCGATGCCGCGTGCCAGCCCGTCGACAAGTTTCATCCCGCCGATCCTGACCGGCGCCTGGTCGCGCGGGCCCTTCGGCGCGACAGCGGCCTCGTCCACCAGCCCGGCGGCCGCGATCAGCTCGGCCAGCACCATGGCGACGGTCTGCAGCGCCTCGATCTCGAAATCGTCATAGTCGCGGGGGGAAACATGCTGCACCGCCAGCACGCCGACCGACCGTTCGCGGCGGATGATCGGCACGCCGGCAAAGCTGTGGAACCGTTCCTCGCCGGTTTCGGGTCGATAGGCAAAACGCGGATGCAGGCTGGCTTCGGCCAGGTTCAGGGGCGCCCGGCTCTCGGCAATGGTGCCGACCAGCCCCTGCCCCAGCGCCAGTCGAGTGACGTGGACCGCCTGCTGCTTCAGCCCGCGGGTGGCGAACAGCTCCAGCACGCCGTCGCGCAGCAGATAGACCGAGGCGACTTCGGATTCGAGCGCGTCGGCGATCAGCCCGGCGACCTGGTCAAGCTTGGCCTGGGTCGAGTTGCGCGCCGCCATCACGTCATGAAGACGCCGCAGCAGTTCGCGGGCGCCGCCTCCGGCCTGCATCAGGCGGCCGCCCCGGCGGGCGCATCGCGGCGCGCCAAGGCAGTATCGACGGCCATGCCGCGCCGGGAGAGCGCCGCTTCGGCTTCGGCCACCAGGCTTTGGATGATCGACGCGACCGGTTCCTCGGCGGTGACCATCCCGACCGACTGGCCCGCCATCAGCGAGCCGGTTTCGATATCGCCGTCGACGACGGCGCGGCGCAGTGCGCCGGCCCAATAGTGCTCGATCTCGAGCTGGGCGGCGGCGAGTTCCACCTCGCCCCGTTCCAGCCGGCCTGCCACTTCGCGCTGCTTCGCCATGAAGGCTTCGGTGCCGGCGTTCTTCAGGGCGCGGACCGGGATGACGGGAAGGCGCGGATCGAACTGCACCGAAGCGACGGCATCGCGTGCGGCGGCGCGGACGAAGGCTTTCTTGAAGGCGGGGTGCGCGACCGACTCGGCGGACGCCGCAAAGCGCGTGCCGAGCTGGACGCCGGACGCGCCCATCTCGGCAAGCGCAGCAACGCCCTCGCCCCGGCCGATGCCGCCGGCGGCGAAGATCACGGCGTCGGGCAGGGCGGGCAGGATTTCCTGCGCCAGCACGGCAAGGCTGACCGGCCCGATATGGCCGCCGGCTTCCGACCCCTCGATCACAAGGGCATCCGTGCCGGAGCGAAGCAGCTTGCGAGCAACCGCGAAATTGGGCGCAAACGCGATCAGCTTTGCGAAATCCGTGATCGCAGCGACTGCCGGCCCCGGCGGCAGTCCGCCCGCCAGCACGACATGCGAAACGCCCGCCGCGCGGCACACGCCGACAAGCTCCATCAGTTGCGGGTGCAAGGTGATGAGGTTGACCCCGAACGGCTTGGCGGTGAGCGTGCGGGTGGCGGCGATCTCGGCCTCCAGCATCCCCGGGTTCATCGCGCCGCACGCCAGCACGCCGAACCCGCCGGCATCGGAAATGGCGGACACGAGTTGGCGCTCCGAAACCCAGGTCATTGCGCCTGCCATGATGGCATGGCGCGAGCCGAGGAAAGCGCGGCCCCGGGCGGTGAGCGCATCCAGCCGGGGGCTGTTCATGCGGCTGCGTCCAGGCCGTAGGCAGTGTGCAGCACGCGAACCGCAAGCTCCAGATACTCTTCCGAAATCAGCACCGAGACCTTGATTTCGGAGGTCGTGATCGCCTGGATGTTGATGCCCCGGTCGGCGAGCGCGCGGAACATGGTGACGGCGACCCCGGCGTGGCTCTTCATGCCGACGCCGACGACCGAGACCTTTACGACGGTATCGTCGGTGAGGAGCTGCCGATAGCCGATGTCGGCGGCGTGCGCCTCCAGCACGCCGCGCGCCCGGGCGAGTTCGGTGCGAGGCACTGTGAACGTCACGTCGGTCGCAGCCTGGTTGGCGATGTTCTGCACGATCATGTCGACGTTGATGTTCGCGTCGGCGAGCGGCCCGAAGATGGCCGCGACGATCCCGGGCCGGTCGGGTACGGCCGCGATCGTCACCTTGGCTTCGTTGCGGTCATAGGCGACGCCCGCGATCAGTTCCTGTTCCACGACTTCATCCTCATCCACCACCATCGTACCCGGCTCGTCGGAGAAGCTCGACAGCACCTGCACGCGGACCTTTTCCTTCATCGCCAGCTCGACCGAGCGGGTCTGCAGCACCTTGGCGCCCACCGAGGCTAGTTCCAGCATTTCCTCATAGGTGATCTTGGCGAGCTTTCGGGCGCGCGGCACGATGCGCGGGTCGGTGGTGAACACCCCCTCGACATCGGAGTAGATAACGCAGCGGTCGGCCTACTGCGCGGCTGCCACCGCGACCGCCGACGTGTCGGAGCCGCCCCGGCCCAGCGTGGTGACACGTCCGTTGGCGCTGCGGCCCTGGAAGCCCGGGATTACCGCCACTTCGCCGCCCGCCATCGCCGCCCGAAGCGCGTCCGTCCCCACATCCTCGATCCGGGCCTTGCCATGTGCCGCCGAGGTCGCGACCGGCAGCTGCCAGCCCAGCCAGGAGCGCGAGCGAAGGCCCATGGATTGCAGCGCGATGGCGAGCAGCCCCGAAGTCACCTGTTCGCCGGCGGAGACGACGACATCATATTCGGCCGGGTCCGCGAGCGCGGAGGCTTCGCGGCAGAAGCCCACCAGCCGGTCGGTCTCGCCCGCCATCGCCGAGACGACGACCGCGACCTGGTGGCCGGCATCGACTTCGCGCTTCACGCGCGCGGCGACTCCGCGGATACGCTCGATTCCCGCCATGGACGTGCCGCCGAACTTCATCACGATGCGTGCCATGGAATGGAAGCGGGCCCCCGGCCGTTAAGGATAGGTGGCCTTTAGGGGGGAGGGCGTGGCTTGACAACTTTGCCGCAGGGAAAGCGCAAGGTTGCCGCGAGGTAGGCAAGGCACCTTTACAGGGCGTCGCACGCTCTGATACGTACCGTTCCGATGAGCCTCGATGCTGCCCTCCGCCTGCTTCGACTTACGCGCCCTTAGGCGCGTGTCGGCAGTCGTTCGCGGCAGACCCGAACGCGTCTAAGGGACAGTCCGACCGAGACCCCCGATTCAGACGACAAGAGGCACCGATGGCCGACCAGATCCTGATTTTCGATACCACGCTGCGCGACGGCGAACAGTCCCCCGGCTGCTCGATGAACCTGGAGGAAAAGCTGCGGGTGGCAGCCCAGCTGGAGGCGCTCGGGGTCGACATCATCGAAGCCGGGTTTGCCATTGCGTCCGAAGGCGATTTCGAGGCCGTGCAGGCGGTTGCCCGCGCCGCCGAGCGCGCGGTGGTTGCAAGCCTCGCCCGTGCCGACATCGAGCGTGCCGGCCAGGCGCTGAAGCCAGCGAAACGCCCGCGCATCCACACCTTCATCGCGACCTCCCCGCTGCACATGAAGGTGAAGCTGGCGAAATCGCCCGAAGAGGTGCTGGAATCGATCCGGGAGAGCGTGTCGCTGGCGCGAAATCTGGTGGACGATGTGGAATGGTCGGCCGAAGACGCGACCCGGTCCGAGCCGGACTTTCTGGCCCGCGCGATCGAGACCGCGATCAACGCAGGCGCGCGCACGATCAACCTGCCCGATACGGTGGGATACGGGACGCCGGAAACCTATGGCGCGATGTTCGCCGACATGATTGCCCGCGTTCCCAACGCCGATAAGGCGCTGTTCTCCACCCACTGCCACAACGACCTGGGGCTGGCGGTTGCCAACACGCTGGCGGCCGTGATGGCCGGCGCACGGCAGGTGGAATCCACCATCAACGGCATCGGCGAGCGCGCGGGGAACGCGGCCGTCGAGGAGATCGCCATGGCGCTGAAGGTGCGCCACGACGTGCTGCCCTATCGCACCGGGATCGTCTCGACGGAGATCACCCGAGCCAGCCGGCTGATCTCCGCGGTGACGGGCATGCATGTGCAGCCCAACAAGGCGATCGTCGGCGCCAACGCCTTTGCCCATGAAAGCGGCATCCACCAGGACGGCATGCTGAAGGACAGCTCCACCTACGAGATCATGACGCCCGAGTCGGTCGGGCAGGGCCATTCATCCCTGGTGCTGGGCAAGCATTCCGGCCGCGCGGCCTTCAAGGACAAGCTGGCGCAGCTGGGTTATGAGCTTGCCGACAATGAGTTCCTGGACGCCTTCAAACGCTTCAAGGACCTGGCCGACGCCAAGAAGCAGGTGTTCGACAAAGATATCGTGGCGCTGGTCGACGACGAAGTGCTGCGCGGGCACGACCGGATCCAGGTGACCGAAGTGGAGGTCTATTGCGGATCCAACGGGCCGCAACGCGCGATCCTGACGCTGAGCATCGACGGCGAGGAAGTGACGGCCGCGACCCGGGGCAACGGGCCGGTGGATGCGCTGTTCAACGCGGTACGGAAGCTGGTGCCGCACGAGGAGGCGTCGCTGATGCTGTATGAGGTGTCGGCGGTGACGGCCGGGACCGACGCACAGGCCGAGGTGTCGGTCGTGCTTGCGGAGCACGGGCGGACCGTGCGCGGGGTGGGGGCACACAACGATACGCTTGTGGCGAGTGCGCGGGCTTATGTGAATGCGCTCAATAAACTGGTCGTGAAGCGGGGACGGTCGGCGCTGGCGGCTTGAGCGGCCGGCGGCGGAGCCGCCGCGTCCGCTTGGTCAGGTTGAACGAAGCAAGAAAAGCGCGGCCAAACCGCCGTCGGTCACGCAAAAGGGCGGGATTTCCCCGCCCTTTTTCGTGCCGGCCGGGCCTTCCGCGACTCTGAAGTCCTTCGCCCGATCGCTTCGCGATCGGGCTCCAGGCTTCAGGCGCGTACGGCCTCAGGGCTTAACCGCCATACAGCTGGTGGTCGCCATCATCCCGACGTTCAACTTCATCTCGTCACCCTTGCCGGTGATCGTCGTTTGGCCGTTGGAGTATTTGATCCCCGACGCCACCTGCTCGCGCTGCAGCTCGGTATTCTGGCCGCCGCGCACCAGCACCGCGATGCCCTGGTCGGGGAAGAAGCGCAGCTCGATGGTTTCGTCGTTGTCGCACTTCCAGGTGCCGCGCGACTCGTTGGCGAGCGGGAGCCCGGCCTTGGCGGCGGCGGCTTCTGCTTCGGCGCGCTGTTCGGGCGTGCTCCGGTCTGCCGGGATCTGCGTGTCGGCGGCCGGGTCGGCGGCGGCAACGCCTTCGACCGGGGGTGTCGCCTCGTTGGCGACGGCCGGGTCCGCCACCTGCGGCGCGGGCTGCACGGCGGCAGGCTTGCCGCAGGCGCTCAGCAACGCCACCAGTGCCGTCGCGAACAGAAACTGAACCTTCATCGAAAACTCTCCCTCAGATCAACGTGCACTGGACCTGACCTGCGCCGGGCACCACCATGTCGATCCGTTGATCCTTGCCCATGATCATGGTCTGGCCGTTCTGGTAGATGAACCCCGACGAGGTCGGCTTGCGCTGCAACTCCGTGCGCTCCGTGCCGCGGATCAACACGGCTACGCCGGCGTCGGCTGCGAACCTCACCTCGATCGTTTCGCCATTGGCGCAACGATAGTTGAAATTGCCCTGCATCCGGGCGTCCAGCGTGTTGCCCGGCCCTCTGCCATCCGCGCGGGGCGGCGTGGTGGCGCAGGCCGCCACCAGGGCGAGCGACGCCAGCATGAGAGGCACGCGCACCATCGCTAGATCGCCGTGCAGGTCGTGCTGGCCATCATCCCGATCGTCATTTGCATCTGCAGCCGATTCTCCGAAACCCGCAGGCTGGTCTGGCCGCCCGAATAGGTGAAGCCCGGCGGGGTTGCCGTGCCCTGCAGCTCCTGGTTCTGGCCGCCGCGCACCAGCACGCCGATGCCCTGCTGCGGGAAGAAGCGCATTTGAACCGTCTCGCCATTGTCGCAGCGATAGCTCACCTGCATTTCGGCGGGGATCGGCATCGGCCGCGGCAGCGGGGCCTCCGGCGTCGAACAGGCCGCGAGCAGCCCGGCTGAGAACAGAGTCGGAACGAGCAACGCACGCATGGCCATCATCTCCCTCGATCGTCCGGGCAGAATGGGCGGGGCAGGCGGGGCCGTCAAGCCGGGCCGTCAGCGCCGGCCGAACAGACGCTCCAGCTCGGCTTTGCCCAGCCGGATGAAGGTGGGGCGGCCATGGTTGCAGGTGCCGCTGGCGGGGACGGCCTCCATTTGCCGCAGCAGCGCGTTCATTTCAGCGAGGCCGAGCGCCCGGCCGGCGCGGACGCTGCCATGGCAGGCGATGGTGGCGGCGACATGATCGAGCCGGTCGGTCAGCGCCTGCGGCGCACCCGCCCCGTCGGCAAGCTCGTCGGCGAGGTCGGCGAGCAGCTGCTGCACGTCGGGCGCCCCCAGCGCAGCCGGGACGCTGCGCACCAGCATGGCGTCCGGGCCGAAGCGGTCCAGTTCCAGGCCAAGCTGGGCAAGCAGGCCGGCGGCCCCCTCCAGCCTGTCGCAGGCTTGCGGGTCCAGCGTGACCGCTTCGGGGATCAGCAGCGACTGGGTCGCCGGCGAGGCGCCGGCCCGGCCGCGCATCGCCTCCATCACCAGCCGCTCGTGCGCGGCATGCTGGTCCACCAGCACCAGGGCGTCGTCGGTTTCGGCGATGATATAGGTGTTGGCGACCTGGCCGCGCGCAACGCCGAGCCCGCTGTGCGGCGCCGGGGACGCAGCTTCGGGCAGGGTTGCCAGCGGACTGTCCGGCGCACGGCCGGCGGGCGGCGCCCACTGGAGGGCAGGCTCGGCGACGATCGGGTTCAGCGTCGCCTGCGCCGGTACCGGCTGGGCGGAGGGCAACTCGAACGCGCGGGCCAGCGCGATGCTTGCCGCCTGCACCGGGCGGATCCCGGCGACTTCCAGCGCCTGGCGCACTGCCGAGATCAGGCTGCCGCGAATGCGGGCCGCCTCGCGGAAGCGAACCTCGGTCTTGGCCGGGTGCACGTTCACGTCCACATCCTCGGGCGGCAGTTCCAGAAACAGCGCGGCCAGCGCGTGGCGGCCGGGCGGCAGGCGTTCGGCATAAGCGCCGCGCAACGCACCCACCAGCAGCTTGTCGCGCACCGGCCGGCCGTTTACGAACAGATATTGATGCTCCGACGTGGCGCGGCTGGCAGCGGGAAGGCCGGCGAGTCCGCCGAGCGTCAGGTCCTCTCTGGCGAAATCCACCGGGACCATGTCGGCGCCGGCCGGCAGCAGCGCCTGCACCCGGCGTGCCAATGCCGCGACATCGGTCCCGCTTTCGGCTGCCACCTCGATCATGCGCCGCCCTTCGTGGACCAGCAGGAAGGCCACATCGGGGTGCGCCATCGCCAGCCGCCGCACGGCATCGACGACGGCGCCGACTTCGGTGCGCGGGGCTTTCAGGAACTTGGCCCGCGCCGGAACCCGGCCGAACAGTTGGTCCACGGTGATGCGGGTGCCCGGCGGTACCCCGGCCGGCCCGTCGAACAGGAGCTCGCCTGCGTCCAGCGCCAGCTTCCAGCCCGCGTCGACGCCCCGGGGCCGGGATTCCATCGTGAAGCGAGACACCGAGGCGATGGCGGGCAGCGCTTCGCCGCGAAAGCCGAAACTGTGGATCGCCAGCAGGTCGTCGCCCGGCAGTTTCGATGTGGCGTGGCGTTCGATCGCCAGGCGCATGTCAGCCGGCGTCATGCCATGCCCGTCGTCCACCACCTGGATCCGCGTCGTCGCATCGCCCGACAGCTGCACCTCGATGCGCCGGGCGCCGGCGTCCAGGCTGTTCTCGACCAGCTCCTTCACCACGCTCGCCGGCCGCTCCACCACTTCCCCGGCCGCGATGCGGTCGACCAGGTGAGAGGGCAGGCGGCGGATCGTCATGATGGCTGTCGTCTCGCACTGTGGAGGGCGGTGGTGCAAGCGGGATCGGGGGGGTTCGTCCGAAGCGGGCCCATCCCGACGCGTCCGCCCTTGCGCCCCCGCCAGCGACCGCCTATGCCCGCCATCTATCCGCAACAGTGTCCGCCCCGGCGCCTGGCGCGGCCCCGCCGCTTCGTCAGGTTCGGGCAGCCCGCTTGCCCGTCCGCCCGCCCGAAGTGCGCGACGGCTGTTGCTGCGCCGGCCGTCCGGGGACACGATCCTGGCTCGAGGTTCTTGGCATCGTGAACTTTCTTTCCCGCATTTTCGGCTTTCTCAGCCAGGACATGGCGATCGACCTCGGCACCGCCAACACGCTGGTTTACGTCCGCGGCCGCGGGATCGTGCTGAACGAGCCGTCGGTGGTGGCGATGGAAACGATTAACGGCCGGCGCGGCGTGAAGGCCGTGGGCAACGATGCCAAGCTGATGATGGGAAAGACGCCCGGCAATGTGGAGGCGATCCGGCCGCTGAGAGACGGCGTGATCGCCGACATCGAAGTCGCCGAGGACATGATCAAATATTTCATCGCCAAGGTCCATGGCAAGTCGAACTGGCTGCCCAGCGGCCCCGAGATCGTGATCTGCGTGCCCTCGGGCTCCACCCCGGTGGAACGGCGCGCCATCCGCGACGCCGCGAACAATGCCGGCGCCAGCCAGGTGCGCCTGATCCTGGAGCCGATGGCTGCCGCGATCGGGGCCGGTATGCCGGTCACAGAGCCGATCGGCTCGATGGTGGTCGACATCGGCGGGGGCACGACGGAAGTCGCGGTGCTGTCGCTCCGCGGCCTTGCCTATACCACCAGCGTGCGGGTCGGCGGAGACAAGATGGACGAAGCGATCGTCAACTATGTCCGGCGCAACCATAACCTCTTGATCGGCGACGCCACGGCGGAGCGGATCAAGAAGGAAATCGGCACCGCGCTGCCGCCGGCCGACGGGATCGGCGCCACGGTCGAGATCAAGGGCCGCGACCTGGTGAACGGGGTGCCCAAGGAAATCACTATCAACCAGGGCCAGGTCGCCGACGCGCTGTCGGAGCCGGTGTCGGCGATCATCGAGAGCGTCCGCCTCGCGCTGGAGAACACCGCGCCCGAGCTTGCCGCCGACATCGTCGACCAGGGCATTGTGCTGACCGGCGGCGGGGCGCTGCTGGGCGGGATCGACGAGGCGCTGCGCCAGGCGACGGGACTGCCCGTCACGATCGCCGAGGACCCGCTGTCGTGTGTTGCGCTGGGAACCGGCCGCGCGCTCGAGGATCCGATCTATCGCGGCGTTCTGATGGGGGCCTGATGCTGGGGGCATAGGCGCGGGTGACGCAATGAGCAGCGGGCGTTTTCAACGATCATGAACCGGTCGCCGCTCCCTTCGCGGTTGCGCCCGACGCGTCGCACCAGCTTTGCCCGGCGCGACAGCAATCTCGCCCTGCTCGGCGCGCTGTTGTCCGGCGTCGTCCTGGCGTTCGCGCTGCTGTTGCTGGTGGCCAGCCGGGTCAATCCGGAACAGGGCCAACGCATGCGCGGGGCCACGCTCGATGCGCTGTCGCCGCTGATCTCGGTGGCGCGGGCGCCGGCGGACGCCGTGCGCTGGGTGGCCGCCGGCGTTTCGGACCATTGGCAGGTGGTAGAGGCCAACCGGGCGCTGAGAGCCGAGCTGAAGTCGGCCGAGCGACGGGCGGCCAAGGCGGAGCAGCTCGGAGTCGAGGTGCGCCGGCTGGAAGCGTTGCTGGCGCTGCGCCGCCCCGAGCGCCGGCTGGTGGCGACGGCGGTTGCGTCGGCAACATCGGCCAGCGGGGCGCTGCGCAGCGCCATTATCAGCGCCGGGATGTCCGAGGGCGTTCGGCCGCGAATGCCGGTGATTGCGGCGGAGGGCCTCGCCGGCCGGGTGGCCGAAGTGGGCAGCGGGGCGTCACGCATCATGCTGCTCACGGATGCCAGCAGCCGCGTGCCGGTGAAGGTGCTCCGCACCGGCTGGACCGGGCTCGCCGTCGGCACCGGCGGGGCCATGCTGGACTTTTCCTACGACATCGCATCTGGAGCGGACCGGATCCGGGTCGGCGACCGGTTGGTGACGAGCGGCGACGGCGGGCTCTATCCGCCCGGGCTGCCGGTCGCGGTGATCGTCGACGCGACACGCAACCCGCCCCGCGCACGCCCGCTTGCCAACCCGACCGGGCTGGGCGTGGTGATGGTGGAGGCGCCCTGGTTGCCGCCGCCCGATTTCGTACCGGCGGCGCCGGCGCCCTCCGAGCCCGACCTGCCTGCGCCCGCCGGGGCGAGCCCGACGCCTGTACCGGCGTCCGGGGCGCCTGCACCTGCCGCAACGCCGCCCGCTGCAACGGCGCCCTCCGCAACAGCGGCGCCATGAGCTTCCTCGTCGACACCGACGACCCGCCCGGCGAGCGACTGCGGCGGCTGCTGCCGTCGCTCAGCGTCCTCGCCGCGACCTTGCTGATGGCGCTGCCGATGCCGCTCGCCTGGGGGGTGATGCCGCATGTCGCGTTGCTGCTGGTGCTGATCTGGGCCAGCCTGCAACCGCGCCTGATGCCGACCTGGGGCGCCTTCCTGCTCGGCTTGTTCTTCGACCTGGTGTCGGGCCTGCCCTACGGCCTCACCGCCTTCCTGTTCTCGGCCGCCGTGATCGGCGTGCGGCTGGCCGAGGCACGGGTGGAACGGCACAGCCTGTTCCTGGACTGGCTGTTCGCCGGGGTGCTCGTGCTGCTGGTTCAGCTGCTGACCTGGCAGCTGATGGCGTTCACCGGCCAGCCGGTGCCGTTGCTGCCGCTGCTGGTGCAGGCGCTCCTGACGCTGGCGGCCTACCCGTTGGTGGTGCGGCTGGCAGCACGGATGCAGCGCAAGCTCATCGAGGTTGACGCCTGACCATGTCGGACGACGGCGGATTGAAGCTGCTGTTCGATCGCCGGGCGTTCTTCCTGGGGGGCGTGCAGGTGGCGGCCGGGCTCGCGCTGATCGGCCGGATGGCGCAGCTGTCGATCGCCGAGGCCGACAAATATGCAACCGCTGCCGAGGAGAACCGGGTTGCCCTGAACCTGATCCCGCCACGCCGCGGCTGGATCGTCGATGCAACGGGCGCGGCGCTTGCGACCAACCGCCCGGCCTATGCGGTGGAGCTTACGCCGTCGCTGGCAGGCGACCTGTCGGCGGCGCTGAACCGGATCGGCCAGATCGTGCCGCTGGATGCCGCCGAGCGGGCCCGGATCGAAGCGGCGGCCGAGAAGGCCCCGCCGTCGGCCGCGATCGCAATCGCCGACGACATCGGCTGGGACGCCTATGCCGCGCTGAACCTGGAGCTGGCCGACATGGCGGGCGTGCAGCCGCTGAAGACCTATGTGCGGCATTACCCGGACGGCGAGGGGTTTGCCCATCTGCTCGGCTATGTCGGGGCGCCCACTGCAAAGCAGTTCGAGGAGTCGAAGGACCCGCTCTACCTGCTGCCGGGGTTTCGCGTCGGCAAGGACGGCGTGGAGCGAGCCGAGGACGCCGGCCTGCGCGGCGAGGCCGGCGCCCGCCGGGTGGAGGTGACAGCGCGCGGCCGCATCGTGAAAGAGCTGGACACCCGCCCGGACACGCCGGGCGAAACCGTCCATCTCACGATCGACCAGGGCCTGCAGGCCTATGCGGCCGCCCGGGTCGGCAACGAGAGCTGTTCCGTCGTGGTGATCGACGTGGTGACGGGCGATATCAAGTGCCTGCTGTCGATGCCGGCGTTCGACCCCAATGTGTTCTCCAGCCGCATCCCCTCCAAGCTGTGGAAGGAACTCCAGGCCGACGAGAAGAAGCCGCTGCTGAACAAGTCGTTGCAGGGGCTTTATGTGCCCGGATCGACGTTCAAGCCCGTGACGGCGCTTGCCGCGCTGGCCGAGGGAGTGCTGCCGACCGACCAAGTGTATTGCGGCGGGGCCTATCGGGTGGGGCGCAACACCTGGCACTGCCACAAGCGCTCGGGGCACGGCACGGTCGCGCTGCGGGCGGGCATCGCCAAAAGCTGCAACGTCTATTTCTATACCATGGCGCGCCGGGTCGGGGCGCAGGCGGTTGCCGACATGGCGCGCCTGCTGGGGCTGGAGCACAAGTTCGACCTGCCGATGCCGGTGCAGCGCGCCGGGATCATCCCGGACCCGGCCTGGAAGCAGGCGCGCTACGAGCAGGACTGGGGCGTTGCCGATACGCTGAACATGTCGATCGGCCAGGGCTATGTGGTGGTCAATCCACTGCAGCTCGCGGTGATGACGGCCCGGATCGCGACGGGGAAGATCGTGGAGCCGCGAATGCTGGCGGGCAAGCCGCCGCAATCGTTCCAGCAGATCGCGATCCCGCCGGAATATCTGGAAGTGGTGCGGCAGGGCATGGACGATGTGGTGAACGGGCCCGGCGGCACGGCGCGGGGATCGATGCTGCGGGTGCCGGGCATCCGCATGGGCGGAAAGACGGGCACCGCCCAGGTGCGGCGCATTTCGGCGGGCTTTCGCGGCGGCGCCGGCGTGCCGTGGAAATTTCGCGACCATGCGCTGTTCATCGCCTTCGCGCCGGTCGAGAACCCGCGCTATGCGATCAGCGTGGTGGTGGAGCATGGAATCGGCGGATCGCGCGCGGCAGCCCCGATTGCGCGCGACGTGATGACCTATATCTATGACCGGCCGGCCGCCGAAAAGCAGTTGGCCGGCGTGCTGGAGACACGCGAACGGGCGCGGCGCGCGGCGGAGGAGGCAGCCGCCCGCGCCGCTGCGGAGGCTGCGGCAGCTGTCGCAGGCGTGCCGCCCGCCGGTGTTCCCGTTGCAGGCGTTCCCCCGACATGATGGCGGGCCTTCTCAACGCCCGCTGGCCGCAGCGAATTCTGCAACTGCCGTGGCGCATCATCCTGCTGGTGGCGTCGATCGGCGCATTCGGGGTGGTGGTGCTCTATTCGGCGGCGGGCGGGTCGATGCTGCCCTGGGCCCTGAACCATGGCGTGCGCTTCATCTTGTTCCTCGGCATGGCGCTGGTGCTGTCGCAGGTGCCGCTGCGCTTCTGGCTGGGAATCGCGTACCCGCTTTATGTGGTGGTGCTGGTGGCGCTGGTCGCGGTCGAGATCATCGGCGGAATTTCGGGAGGATCGCAGCGCTGGCTCGATCTTGGCTTCATCCGGCTGCAGCCCTCGGAGTTTATGAAGCTGGCGATCGTGCTCGCGCTGGGGCGATTCTACCATTATCTGCCGCGCGGCTATGCGCCGACCCTGGCCGGTATCTGGCCGCCGCTCATGATGATCGGCCTGCCCGTGGGGTTTGTGCTGCTGCAACCCGACCTCGGCACTGCGCTGATGATCATGGCCGGCGGCCTCACCATGATGTTCCTGGGGGGCCTGCCGCTGCGCTGGTTCCTGATCCCGGGCGCGGCGGGGCTTGCGGCGCTGCCCATCCTCTATAATGTGCTGCACGATTACCAGAAGCGGCGCGTGGCGATCTTCCTCGATCCTTCGGCCGATCCGCTGGGGGCTGGGTATCACATCACTCAGTCCAAGATTGCGATCGGATCGGGCGGGGTTTCCGGCAAGGGGTTCCTGCAGGGGTCGCAGAGCCATCTGCAATATCTGCCCGAACAGCAGACCGACTTCGTGTTCGCGACCATGGCCGAGGAGTGGGGCCTGTTGGGCGGCACGGCGCTGTTGATCGCCTATGGGCTGGTGCTGAACTGGGGCATAAGGGTAGCGATGACGACGCAGACAGTGTTCGGCCGGCTGGTCGCCGCCGGGCTTTCGATGACGATCTTCTTCTATGTGCTGATCAACACGATGATGGTGATGGGCTTGGCCCCCGTGGTCGGCATCCCGTTTCCGCTGATGAGCTATGGGGGAAGCGCGATGCTGACGGTGATGATCGCGCTGGGCATCCTGATGGGCGTCTATCGGCAGCGCGAGCTGAAGTATCTGTGACCCCCGGGGCTGCAAAGCCGGTAAGGACAACACTGGACATTCCCCGACCCGCTTGCTAACGCCCCGCCTCCCGCGCGGCATGCCGCGGCTGTGGGGACGCATAGCTCAGTTGGTAGAGCAGCTGACTCTTAATCAGCGGGTCCTAGGTTCGAGCCCTAGTGCGTCCACCATTGCGCTGCCGGCGTTCGCAACGTCTATTTGCCGCTTGGGCGGCAGCGGCCGCTATGTGGGCTGGGCGGTTCCCTCAACGTTCGGGGGCATAGCCGAATGTCAGGCTTGCGAAGATCGTGTCGAAGTCCGCGTCCTTGCGGCCGAGGGTCGGCTCGCCCCAGATCACGCTGATCTTCCAGGCGCCCTTGCGCGGGATGTCGAAGCTTGCCGTGCCGGCGGCGCTGGTCCGCTGGGCCTGTCGGGGCTCGGTGCCTTCGTCGAGCGCGGTGAGATCGATGAGCGCGCCGGCGAGCGGCTTGCCGCGGAACAGCACGGTGACGGGCAGCGTGGTGCCGCCATCGGGCGCATAGGGATTGCGCTGCGGCACAATCTCCAGCGTCAGGCCGAGCGGGCGGGTGACCTGCGGTGAAGGAAGGCCTCCGACCTGCACCAGCGATTTGGCGCGGCGGGAGTAGAGTTCGCGGCCTGGCTGGAGGGTGGTGCCGGCGGCCACGCGCGCATCGGAGATCGCGGTCAGGCCTTCGAGTTTCAGATAATCGTTGAACTTGGCGGCCGGGAGCGTGCTCATCGAATGGTAGCTGGTGGTCACAAGCATGTGTGTGCCCTCGCCTTCCAGCCTGACCATGGCGCCAGCCGGTATCGCGCGGTTGGCCGGTCTAACCGTGGCCTGCTGATCCGACGACGCGCCGTCGGGACCGATGCTGTGGAAGCTGTGCAACCGGTCCCAGCGCAGACTCCACGGCTCGACTTCGCGGCCGTGGCCGATCAGGAACGATACCGCAACCGGCTGGCCGGACGCCGCCTGGAATGTGGCAGGGCGGAGCCAGAAATCATGCGCCTGTGCAGGCTGCCAGGCGGCGACGAGGGCAAGAACGGCAAGAGCGGTTCGCATGGCGCGGATCTTTCGATAAACAGACGCTGACGGTCGGCAGCTGCGTGAACAGCAGGAGTTGTTCGATGTTTCAGCCTTGTACGGCGGCCCCGGCCCCGCGGTTGCAGGCGATGTCGGTGACGATGCGGGCGCCGTTCTCGCGCCCGAGCTGGACGACGATATCGACGGTGTCGCGGATGTGCGCGACCAGTTCGGCGCGGCCGGGTTCGGGTCCGGCCATCATCGCCATCATGGCGAGCTGGTGGATGGCGCCGTCGGGCGAGCTGGCGTGGACAGTGGTGATCGAGCCCGGATGGCCCGAGCCGACCGCGTGCAGCCAGCTGCGGGCTTCGCGGCCGCGAAGTTCACCCATAATGATGCGATCGGGGCGAAGCCGGAGCGCAGCCTCCACCAGATCGGCGGCGGACACCTCGGCTTCGCCCAGGCGGCCGCGGACGGCAACGAGGCGGACGGCATTGGCGTGGGCGAGCTGGATTTCGGGTGTGTCCTCGATCAGCACCAGCCGTTCGCTTGCCGGCGCCTCCTTCAGCAGCGCGTTCAGGAACGTGGTCTTGCCGGTGCCGGTGCCACCGGCGACCACGATGGTCTTGCGCTGGAGAACGGCATGGCGGAGGAAATCATGGGTGTTGCCGGCGCCCAGCAGCGCCTGGAGTTCGTAGTCGGCTTCGTGGCGGCGGCGGGCGGCGGCGCCCACCTCCGCGAACGCACCGCCGGCGAGGTAATCGCCGAGCCTGAGGTCTGGCATCCTGTGCTTGCGGATGGCGACCGCGACATGGGCTTGCGTCGCCGGGGGGGCGCAGACCTGCACCCGGGCACCATCGGGAAGCGTCGCTGCCAGCAACGGGTGTTCGCGGCTGATGCCCTGGTCGGCTGCGGCCGCGATCTGGCGCGCGAGCCGCCACAGCATGGCGTCGTCGAGCTGGGTGACTGCATGACGTTCGGTGCCGGTTGCGGTTTCCAGCCACAGCTCGCCGGGGCGGTTGATGTAGAGGTCGGTCACGTCGTCGCGCGCCAGAAAGGGCGCGAGCGGGCTCAGAAAGCTGTCGAGCCAGAGGTGGGCGACCGAGCCGGTCATCCCGTCGGGCCGACGGATGAAAAGTCGAGGTCCTGCGCCACAAAGATGCGCACCGCGGTGCCCTGCTTTGTGGTGATGGTGGGCGGGATATCGAGGTCCTTCGCGGCCTGGTTGGCGAGCGCGGTCGCCTCGTTGGCGGTGCCGATCACGATGGCGCCGCCGCCACCGCCGACGGAGGCGGCGGCGACATTGAGGCCGCCGGTCAGCACAGAAAGCAGGATGGCGCCGCCATAGCGTTGCAGGAAATGGCGGTTCACTTTGCCGGCGATGCCGCCGCGGCCGATCTCGTCGATCACCGGGGAGGCGAGCGCGATGGACACGCCGTCGGGTCGGATCAGGCGGGTCCAGACGATGAACACACGGGACGCGCCGCGCGCCACGCCGGACTGATACTGGCCGATTACCCGGCTGCCGGCCGGGATCAGGACGGCGCTGCCATCGAAGCTGAGCACGTCGCGCTGGACGATGGCGCGGGCAAAGCCCGGAAGATCGGAATTGAGCGCGGTTTCCATCACTGCGCCGATGATCGCGCCCTGGGGTACCAGCCGGTCGAGCCCCGCCATGCGCTGGGCTTCCACCACCTCGACCTGCTGGCCGCCGACCCGCGCGGCGAAGCGCTCGCTGCTGGTCAGCCGGTCGGGGGCGGCGGCGACTGCCGGGTCGGGGCTGGCCGATGCCGTGGCGGTGGCGGCAGCCGGTGCGCGCGGCGGTTCGGCCTGCGCCAGATCGACGATCAGCGCCGGCGCGCGGGTCCGTACCTCGGCGCGGGCGGCGGCGCCGCTGTCGAAGAAGGGCACCGGGGCCGGCGGCGCGACGGGCGTGGCGGGGGCGGCGAACGGCTGAGGCAAGGCCGGCGCCGGGGCCATAGGTTGCGGCTGGATCGGCAGGGGCTGCGGAACGCTGAGCGACACCGCCGCCAGGACGGGAAGCGCGCTTTCGCCGGCGCTCTGGCCGGCACGCGCTTCCGTCATCAGGGCGAACACCGAACCGCCCAGCAGTAGCAGGCCTCCGACCAGCGCGGGCACGGGCAGGGTGCGTGCGGGCCGGGCTACCGCCGGGCGGTTGACCGGCGCGGTTGCCGCCGTGTCGATCGCCGTTCTGGTCATGGTGCCGTGCCGGCGGTGATGGTGGCGACCTGCTTGCCGGAGCGCAGCGTGAAGCGCCCCGCGGTCTGGTGCACCACGGTCACCCGGCCACGAGCCGCAGTGTTGACCAGCGCCTCGTCCTTGCCCGGGCCGCCTGCGAAAATGGCGGGCACGGACACGCCTTCGGCGAACTCGAAATAGGTGAGGCGGCCGTCGTCCCATACGCGCGCCGGGAGCAGGGCGCCGTCACCCCCCGGGGTGTAGGCGAAGTTGAGAACGGGCGGCGGGGGTGGGGGGGGATCGTCGACGGCTTCGACGACCGGGCGGGGATAGTCGAACCGGATGATCCACGGCGTCGTGGCCCGGCGCGGCGCGCTTTCCAGCGCGAAGGCATAGCGGCGGCGGTCGGTCAGCACGGTCATGTTGGTGGAGGCACCGCGCGACAGCGGTTTCAGGAACAGGTGCCGCGCCCGCTTGTTGGGGGTGACCTGCCAGGCCAGGGCGTCGCCGATGGAGACATTCTCCAGCCGCTCGTCAGGACCGAATTCGATCATCATCTGCCACCCGGGCGCGCCCGTGAGCCGGACCACCTGATCGGGATCGTAGCGCACGGTCTGGATATGCGCGCTGCCCGGGCCGGGCTGGGGCCGTTCGGCGGCGGTGAGCAGCAGGAGCAGAAGCAGGGATACGGCCGCCTTCATGGCGCGGGCGCTTCGACGGGCAGGGGCGCGGCCGCCAGTTCGGTGTCGCGCCGATAGCGCGTCACCTGGAAGCCGAGCGGGTTGTCGAACCGGTCTTCCAGGCGAAGCGGGCGGTTGGCAAAGCCGAAGCTGATCGCGGCGACATGGACACCGCGTGAGGCCTGTGCAGCGCCAGGCGCCCGACGCCGGGTTTCGAAACGGACCAGCCCGACGCCCGGCGCCAGCAGCGAGACGCTCTGGATCTCCACCGTCACCGTGTCCCCCCGACCCAATGTGCGCAGCGGGCTTTCCGGATTGTTCGCCGCCATCTGGCCGATATAGGCCTGCGCCACCGGGCCGGCCGACATCAGCTGCACCCGGCGGTAGGCCTGCGGGAGATCGGAGGCGTCGAAGCTTTCGCGGGCGCGGACATATTGCGCGAGCTGCGCCTGGATCACGGCTTCGGACTCGCGCAGGCGCGACCCCGTCAGCGTGGACGTGGCCTCGACCGCGCCGGACTGGCGATCGACGGTGAGGACATAGGGAACCACCGATTTCAGCGGCAGCAGCAGCACGAGGGCCAGCGCCAGCACCAGCGCGGTGGCCCCGGCGACGCCGGCGACGATCCAGGCGATGCGCTGCTGGCGGGCGGCGGCCTGAACCCGGTCGTCGGCCCAGCTCGTGGCGGCGGCATAATAGGTGTCGCGCTCAGTCATCGGTCTCGCCTCGCGGCCATGCGGGTTGGCCTGGGGGGGCGCCCTGCCGAATTGGCGGGGCGCGCGGCCCGGGCGGCCGCCAGTTCAAGCGGACGGGCAGTCGATGACGCGGGCGCAGGGCGATCGACCGGGCGTGCGAACGCCGAAGGGACCGAGGCCCGGGCGGGTGCGGCGGGAGCTGCCTCGCGTCGTGCGGCGCTTGCTGCGATCGCCTGCGCGGCGCCCGCCGCACCTGCGAGCCTGACCGGTAGCGAAAACTCGCGAACGGTGGCCGCATCGGTGGCAAGGTCTGATGTTGGCTGAGGCTCCCGGCCGGCCAGCCGGATTCCGCCGGCGATGCGGCTGCCGGCCATCGCCGCCCCCAGCATGGCGCCGGCAAACACCAGCACCACCAGGCCGATTGGCGTGACGGTCGCATTCTCGAAACGTCCGGCGGCCTGTTCGGAGAGCAGCCGGGCCAGCAAGGGCGACAGGACCGCAAGCTCCACCGCGAGGAGGACGAGCACGAACATCGGCACGAGCGCTGCTGTCACCATCGCGCGCAGCCAGCCTTCGGCGACGCCGCGCGTGCCCGAAAACAGCAGGAAGCCGGCCATCAGCGGCGCGATCGCCAGCAGCACGGCCAGCACTAGCCGTGCGATCACCAGCAGGCCGACGGTAGAAAGCGTAAGCCCGAACCCCGACAATTGCAGCGTCATCGCCGCCGCCGCGGGGCCGCCCACCAGCGGCGAGGCGATCCCGGCGCGCGAGCGGTAGCCGGTGCTTGCGGCCTCCAGCCCGTCGAGCGTGGTTTGCAGGCCCGCCAGCGGGTCCGTCGCGGCGATGCTGCCGAGCAGCTGGCCGGCGACGGCGGTCGGCCCCCGCGCCAGTGTGTCGTAGGCGAGTGTCTGCCAGCTTGCCCAAGAGGTTGCGATCGCGAGGACGATTCCGATCCTGACGGCCAACCCGACCGTTTCGGACAGCCTGAGGCCATGGCCCATCAAGAGGCGGATGCCGAACAGCGCGACCGCGAGCACCAGGAGCGCGGTAACCAGCGCCGCAACCGGGCCTCCAGGCTCGGCGAGCGCCGCATAGCCGCGCTCGACCAGCCCGAACGCCTGGCAATCGACATCGGCGAGCAGCCGGGCGGCAAGCCCGGGGGAGGCGGGCGGCGCGCACAGCGGGCTCATCGGGGCGGGCTCATCGCGCCGCCTCCAGCAGGCGGGGCAGCCAGGCATCGGGCGCGTCACCGTGGCGGGCGCGCAGATCGTCGAGCAGGCGAACGGTCCGCTCGCGGCCCGACAGGATGGTCAGCAGGTCGGGCTCGGAGGCGAGGTTCAGCCGCACCACGACGCTGTCGGTGCCGTGCTTCACCAGGAAGGCGCGGGCGCTTTCGGGAATGGAGCGGACCAGTTCATATTCGTGCGCGGTCAGGCCGAAGCCGTCCATATAGTCAGAGGCCTGCGCGGCTGCATTTGCCATGAAGATCTGGGTGCCGGCCTGCTCGACGATGGCGGATGCGATCCGGCTCTGCAGCGCGTCCGATGCCGACTGGGTGGCGAAACCGATGATGCCGCCGCGCTTGCGGATCGTCTTTTCCCAATCCCGAATTCGCGCCACGAACACCTCGTCGTCCAGCGCCTTCCAGCCTTCGTCGATGACGATGATGGTGGGCCGCCCGTCGAGCCGCTCCTCGACCCGGTGGAACAGATACAGCATCGCCGCCGAGCGCAGCGCCGGCAGGTCGAGGATCGCGGTCATGTCGAAGCCGATCGTGTCGGCGGTGAGATCGAGGCCGTCCTCGGCGTTGTCGAATAGCCAGGCATGGTCGCCGCCCGAGTGCCAGGGCGCCAGGCGCGCGGCGAGATCGACGCTGGAGGCCCGGCCGCGGCCGCGGAACAGTTCGGCGAGATGGCGCAGCCGCCGCAGCTCGGGCGGGCCGGCATAGGCAGCGTCGATCGCGTCGGCGATCCAGCCGCGCTCCTCGATGGTCGGCGGCCCTCCCTGTGGCGACTGCCCTTCGCCCGTTGCAAGCCGCGCCACCCAGTCGGCCAGGAACAGCCGGTTCGCGGGCGTGTCGGGCAGCGCCAGCGGGTTGAGCCGGGTCGGCCGGCCTGGCTTCAGGCTGTCGTAAGCGCCGCCCATCGCGCGCAGGAAGATCTCGGCGCCTCGGTCCTTGTCGAAATAGACGATGCGCGGGCGAAAGCGCCGCGCCTGGGCCAGCAGGAAACCGAGCACCACCGTCTTGCCGGCGCCGGATGGGCCGATGACCGTGAAGTTGCCGAGGTCGCCGCGATGCCAGTTGAAATAATAGGGCCCGGCCGAGCTGGTTTCGAAAAGGGTGACGGCGTCGCCCCAGTGGTTGCCGGTGGCGCGCCCGATCGGGAAGTTGTGCCCGCTGGCGAAACCCGCGAAATTTGCCGACGAGATCAGCGCCCGGCGCGCGATGTATCGGAAATTGCCCGGGAACTGCGCCCAATAGGCCGCCTCGAGCCCCAGCTCCTCGCGCACGGCGGCAAAGCCCGCTTCGCCAAGGATTGCCTGCGCCTCCCCGATCGCCTGCTCCAGCTCGACCAGCGTCGCGGCGCGCAGCAGGACGGTCAGATGATGCTCGCCGAACACCGAGCGTCCGGCGGCGACATCGTCCTTGGCGGCCGTCAGTTCGTGCCGCAGCGTGACGGCGGCGTCGTCTGCGGAGCGCATCCGGCGCAGCGCCAGATCCATCCGGTCCAGGCTGGCGCTGCGGTCCACCATGGCGAAGCTCTGGGTGACGAGCATTTCGACGGGCAGGCGGTAGAGATCGTCGAGCATGCCGGCGGCAGTCGCGGCGGGATAGTCCTTGACCGAGAGGATGGCGGCGAAATCGGCGGGCATCCCGTCCATCGGGCCGAACTCGATGCTGTCGGCGCCGAAGGCGACGCGCCGGCGCGCGACCGCATGGCCCAGGTCGCCGAGCGGCAGCAGCATCGTGGCGGGCGTGCCGTTCACCAGCTGGCCCAGGAATTCGAGCGGCCGCGACGCAAGCCCGTTCTCGGCATCGTAGGCGCCGAGCAGCTCCGGGCCATAGGGTTCGAGCGCCGCGAGTAGCGCCTGGGTCGCCTGCTCGAGCTGCTTGCCGTCGGCGATGGCGTCGCCGGCGGGCTTTCCGTCGAACAGGCGCAGCACGCCCTCTGCCAGCCCGGACCCTCGGCCAGGCGGCCGCACGATCAGCGTCAGCGCCAGCTCGTTGCGGTAGAGCCGCCGGACGGCCAGCCGCTCGCGCCAGGCGGCATCGAGGGCTGTGCTGAAGGCATCCGGAAATTGCCCTTCCAGCCCGGCCGCAACGGCGCGGCGTACAACATGGTGGACCAGTGCGAAGCGGGGTGACGCGACCGCCTGGAGCATCGCGTCGCGGGCGGTCTTGCGCAGGTCGAGCTGTGCGGCCTCTATGGTCTCGAACGGCAGGCCGCCCAGGCGGATGGTGCGCAGGAGGCAACCGTCGCGGGTGCGGATCGTATAGTCGTCGATCTGCGCCGCATAGGACAGATGATCGCCGACAGAGGCCTCGCGCCCGGCGAGGGTGCGCCGGGCATTGCGACCCCGCCACTCACGGTTGGTAGACATTGGCGCCCCACAGTCGGTGGTTGGAAACCTTCGGCGTACGGGACAGGCGGGTGATCCAGACGGAGATGATGTTGGGGTCGCGCAGGTGGGCGGCCACGCCGAGCGCGTGGACCACGAACCACGGCAGCAGGACGAGGAGCGACTTGAAGATCAGGAACAGTTCGGCCGCAACGATGCCGTTGAGCACGAAGAAGGCGTAGGAGACGCCCGCCACCAGCTGCGGCCGGGCCAGTGCGCGGAACAGCGGATCGGCCACCCTCAGCCGCCCGCGACCGAGCGGATGCCGCCGACGATCGACGCGGCGCCGAACAGGATGAAGAGGCCGACCACGACGGTGCCGCCGTAGCGCCAGTTGATCCGCCCGGTCAGCATCATGAAGCCGATCGCAGCGACCGCGATCACCGCGATGGCGGTTGCGACATTGCCGAGCAGCGTGCCCTGCAGCCAGGTGACCGCGCCCAGAATCGGGCCGGAGCCTGCGGGATCGGCGGCGGCATATTGGGCGCGGGCTGCGCCGGCAAGCAGCAGGGCAACGGCAGCGGCGGCAGGCCGAAAGCGGGCAAGGGTCATGACGACGGAACCTCCATCAGAAACGGCGGGTCGAACGTGCGCCGAGGCGCGATATCGGCGGAAACGCGTATGTCGGTCGGCAGTCGGCCCATGATCGCGGCGACATAGGCGCGCGTCTCGCGATAGGGCGGGATGCCACCGTGGCGCAGCACCGCGCCCGGGCCCGCGTTGTAAGCGGCGAGCGCAAGCGGCACGCTGCCGAAGCGGTCGAGCTGCCGGCGCAGATACCGCGCGCCGCCTTCGATGTTGGACAGGGAATCGTGCGGATCGACACCCAGCTCCGCCGCCGTTCCGGGCATCAGCTGCATAACTCCGATCGCGCCCTTGGGGCTGATGGCCGACTGCCGGCCGCGCGATTCCCGCCAGGCGACCGCTTCGAGCAGGCTGGCGGAGAGACCATGCGCCCGAGCCGCGCCGGCCAGCGCCGACCGTGGGGAAAGCCCCTCGATGGAGGCTGGGGCCCGCAGCGGCACGGCGGAGGCACGCGTGCGCTGCCAGGTGTCGGCGATCGGAACGGCGCCGTCGGTGCCGAACCGGGTCGGCTGGTCGAACGTCTGCTGGCTGCCGTCGGCACCGATCTCGATGACCTGCGCCGACGCAGCGACGGCAAACGCCAACAGGCCCGACACCATCAGGTACGTGGCTGCAATGATCCTGTACACCTGTGCCACCTCCCTCCCGGAAAAATGCCCGGCCCCTCAACCGACCGCGCGCGGATTTTCCGTGAACGTCAGTGCGATGATGTCGCCGTCGGCCGGCGTTCGCGGCGTGCTGTTCGGGTCGGCGCGGAACGCCGCGCCGAAGTTGGCGCCGAACGCATCCTCGGCCGGGGCGACGACCACCGGCGGCGGTGGTGGCGGTGCCTCCACGCTGTCGGTGCCGCACCCGGCCAGCAGCCCGAGCAGCAGGAGCGAGCCTGCGATCCGATGGTTGGACATGGTCCTGCTCCTCATGGCCGGTCTTGCGGGCGGGGCGCGCCGCGCAGCGGTGGGTTGAGATAGGGAAAGGCGTTCTGGATGTTGGTCGCCCGGCTGGGCGCGCCATCGGTGTAGGCGACCAGGCCGGTCGGCGCGTCGGCCGGATTGCACAGGCCGAGTGCGGTCGGCGTGCCGGCGATCGGAACCGGATGGCACAGCCGCCCCATTGCGACCCGGAGCACGATGTCAACCACATCGTCGCCCGGCCGGCGCCCGTTGGGGAAGCCGGCAAGATCGTCGCCCACGACACCGAACGGGCTTTGCGCGGCCTGCGGCGTCGGGTTTACGCCGGTGTTCAAGCGCAGCATCTCCGACGGCGTGACGGTCTGCAGCTTGTTCAGCGTCTCTATGCCGGTCAGGAAGGTCGCCACCAGGTCGTTGCGCGGGAAATTGGACGGCGCGAGGTTGGAGAAGCTCGTTCCCAGCGTTGCGTTGACGGGCGCAAGGAACAGCGCGTTCAGAATAGCCGGGAAGGTCGGGTTGGTGACGAAATCGGCTGCTGCGCCGTCGGAAGTCGGCTTGATCGCATTGAACAGATTCTTCTGCGGCAGGCCGATAACGACTTCGTTCACCAGCGGCATGCCAAGGCGGGAAACCTGCACGAAGGCACCGCCATGCTGCGCGGGGGAGGCATAGGTCGGGTTCGGCCGCAGCAGGCGCGCCTGAGGCAGGCTCGCCGTGCTCCAGACGCCGATGACGCCGTTACCGGTGCCGCGCAGGCACGCGATCGGCACTTCGATCGCAAGCGACGTCACATTCTTCTTGCCGATCAGCTCCTGATTGTCCTGGCTCTGGGTGATGCCGCCGGGGAAGGCCGGGCCGCTGCTGTAGATGGGATCGGGTGCGCCCTGGATCGGCACGAAGTTCACCAGATCGAAGATCGGCCCGAGATTGACGGCAAAATATTCGGCGCGCTGGCCTGCAAACACCCTGCCGGGCGTCGCGCAGCCGGGAATGGTGATATTGTGGATGAACTGGTCATCATAGGTGGGATAGTTCGGAACCGACTTGTTGCCGGCGTTGTCAAACGGCTTTGCAAAGGTGGTCGCGCCCCCCGAGGCATTGGCAATGGCTGTACGCGTGCCCGAGCGGCGGTCGCCGGTGACCAAGGTCAACGTGTAGGACTCGCGCTCGCGCAGATCGGGATCGTCGATCGTCGAGATCGGGCCGCCATGGCGCAGCGCGATCGGAAGCACCTTGCCGCCCACGTTCACGGTGACGCCCTTGTCGGTATCCTTCAACGTGTTGGTGAAGCGAAACTGGTAGGTCACATCCTCCACCGCGTCGCCATTGCTGTCGACGTGAATCTCGTAGATCGCGTCCGGGTCCATCGTGTAATAGTTCGGACCGTTGCCCGGGCCCTGATCCGGCTGGAAATTGGCGATGATCGTCACGAAATCGGCGCGGCCGGGTTCGTAGCTGCGAAACGCATAAACATCGGTGTTGTCGACCTTGGGCATCTCGGTGATGCCGGGCGCCTCCCGGTGGCTCGACGCAAATCCGGGGATCGCAAATGCCATGGCGAGCGCCATTGCAGCTCCACCTCTCAGGACCGTCTTTGAATTTTGAATGCCCATCATGATCGCTCTCCCGTTGTGTCCACAGTTTCCAGACGCTGTGGGTCGATCCTCCCCCGCTGATCGGCCTGCTGTCGGAAGGGATACGGGGCGGGATCGCCGCCAGTTTCAGGCTGGGCGAAAAAGTGCGGCTGCGGCTTCTGAGACGCGTCCTCGAGGAGGCTGCCCCACGCCCAGCTTCCCGATCCGATGACGAGCACCATGTTCCCGCCCCGGGACGGCAGCAGCACCAGCCGCGGTCCCAGCACCTCCGCCGCCAGGCATGGGGGCGAAATGCCGAGGAGGGTCGATTGTATGATCCGGCGCGCCCGCGCCAAGGCGCCGCCCGGGATGCCGGCAGCCGAGGTCCACTCGCGATTCCAGACGATCATCGCCTCGGAAACCGACCGCGTTTCGGCGGGCGTCGCCTCCAGCAGGCTCGACATCGATGCGTCCGACAGCAGGGCCCGGCTGACACGATCTACGGTGTTGCACGCACCGGCCGTTCCCGAATCCCCGGCCGGGTCCGGGGGTTGCTCGACCGGCCTCGGCGCCACAAACTCCAGGACGGGCGGCACGATCCTAGGTCGAACAGGCTGCATGTCGAACGAAGGTGCGGCGGGGGGCGGTTGGGGTCGGTCCGGGTTCTCGATGGGAACCAGATGCATGGCGGCGACGACGGGGCCGGGTGTGGTTTGCGGGACGGTCCAGGACAACAGGATCGGCATCGCAACGGCGGCGTGGAGCGCAACTGCGCCCGCTGCCGCCCAACTGCGTCGATCGGCCCCGGCCAGCCTGCGTGGCCAGCGGGGGGCGAAGGACAGGGCTCTTTCATCCACGCGCATGGCACGGGATACGGGTGCCGCGCTCCGGTGGTTTCGGCATCGGCGCCAGCTTGTTATGTGGACCAGCCGACCCGACTGCGCAGACCTGCTGGCCTAGCGCCCGCCACGATGTGCTGGCATGGGCATCCAATGTCCGCGACTATCGATATGCCCGATCCCGACATGCTGGTCGATCGGCTTGTGGCGCTTCATTCGACTGCGGTCGACAATCTGCGCGCCGCGCTGAAACTGTTCCTGGTGGATGGCGCCCCGCCCTCGGCAGCCGACCGGGCGGCGGGGGTGTTCGCCTATCCGGAGCTTCGTCTCGACTGGCATCCGGAGGCCGCGATCCCCCGGCTCAGCCGGGCCTATGCGCGGCTGGTACAGCCGGGGCGCTATGCCGTTACGATCACCCATCCCCAGCATTTCCGGCGCTATCTGAAGGAGCAGATCGCGCTGTTGCAGGCCGATTACGGCGCGACCTTTACGGTGCAACCGTCGGCGGTGGAAATTCCGTTTCCCTATGTGCTGGACGGGGCGAGCGACCTGACGCTGGACGCAACGGCGGCCAGGGTGCTGGCGCGGCATTTCCCGACGACCGAGCTGAAGCATATCGGCGACGAGCTGGCCGACGGCCTTTGGCAGCAGCATGCCGACGAGCCCCGCCCGCTGGCGCTGTTCGACGGCCCGCGCACGGATTTCTCACTGGCGCGGCTGAAACATTATACCGGGGCCCCGGCGCACCATGCGCAGAACCATATCCTGTTCACCAACTATCACCGCTATGTCGACGAATTCATCCGCTGGGCCGTCGCCGAACTGAAACGGCCCGACAGCCGCTACACCCATCTCAGCTGTGCGGGCGGGCCGATGCTGGATGCGGCAAGCGCCAGTGCCGACGCGGCGCAGGGCGACGGCAGCTGGCGCAAGCACCAGATGCCGGCATGGCACCTGATGGCGCCCGAGGGGCAGGGTGTCAGCCTGGTGAATATCGGCGTGGGGCCCTCCAACGCGAAAACCATCACCGATCACCTGGCGGTGCTTCGGCCTCAAGCCTGGCTGATGATCGGCCATTGCGGCGGGCTTCGCCCCAGCCAGACCATCGGCGACTATGTGCTGGCCCACGCCTATCTGCGCGACGATCATGTGCTGGACGACATGCTGCCGCCCGAAATCCCGATTCCCGCCATCGCCGAAGTTCAGCAGGCGCTGAGCGCGGCGGCGAGCGAGGTGACGGGCCTGGACGCCGAGGCGCTGAAGCCCCGGCTCCGCACCGGCACCGTGGTGACGACGGACGACCGCAACTGGGAGCTTCGCTTCGGGCTGTCGGCGCGGCGTTTCAACCAGAGCCGGGCCGTCGCGGTCGATATGGAATCGGCCACGATCGCAGCGCAGGGCTACCGCTTCCGGGTGCCTTACGGCACGCTGCTGTGCGTCTCCGACAAGCCGCTGCACGGCGAGATCAAGCTGCCGGGGCAGGCCAACCGCTTTTACGAAGGGGCGATCTCCGAGCATCTCCAGATCGGCATTTCGGCGGTGGAGATCATGCGAAAGGAAGGCGGGCGGCTGCATTCGCGGAAGCTGCGGGCATTCGACGAGCCGCCTTTTCGCTGACCCTTCGGGCTCGGCGCAGAAGCGCCGGCGCGCGGTCGCGCTTGCGGGCCTATCGGCCAGGGATATTGTTCGGGCGGCCGGGGCTTGGGGGCGGCGGGATCAAAGGCGCTCCAGCACGTCGGCCTGGACCCGGCGGTCGCCTGCGGCCAGCACCCGGCCTTCGCTGTTGAGCGCCAGGGGTCGGCCCTGCCAGTCAGTGATGAGCCCGCCCGCGCCCTGCACCACGGGCACGAGCGCCGCCCAGTCATAGGGCTTCAGCCCTTCTTCGATCACCAGGTCCAGATGGCCCGAGGCGAGCAGGCCGTAGTTGTGGCAGTCGCCCCCGAACAGCATGTCGGTGACCGAGCGGCCGATGCGCTGGAACCCGGCGTGGCCGCCGGCCGAGAAGTTGAGCGGGTGGGTGGTGGCGGCGCGCGCCTTCGCCAGCGCGGTGCAGGGGCGCACCCGCACCCGACGGCCGTTCAGCGTGGTGGAAGGCGTGCCAACGGTGCAGCCGAGCCAGCGATCCCGGGCGGCGCCCGCCGCGATCATGCCGATGATGGGCTTCCCGTCTTCGACGAGGGCGATCAACGTACCCCACAGCGGCCGGCCGGCGATGAAGCCGCGAGTCCCGTCGATCGGGTCCAGGATCCAGATCCGTCCCGACGTTCCGCCCGAAATGCCATATTCCTCGCCGAAGATGCCGTCGGTGGGCCGGTCGCGCTCCAGCATACGGCGCATCGCAGTCTCGGCGGCGCGGTCGGCGGCCGTCACCGGGGACAGGTCGGCCTTCTGCTCGATCGCGGTGCCGCTGCGGAAATAAGGCCGCGCGGCTTCGTCGGCGGCGTCCGCCAGCCGCTGCGCCAGGATGAGATCGGCCTCGATCGTCAAGTGCCGAACTCTGGCCCGAACTCCGCGACGATGCGGGCGCGGTCGGCGTCCAGCTTCGGCGCCGGCGGCCGGGTGGCGGGGTCGGAATGGGCCGACAGCTTGATCGGGTTGCCGGCCACCTTCAGCGGCATGCCGGCCGGGGTGCTGGTTTCCACCAGCATGTTGCGCGCCGCGACCTGCGGCATTGCCAGCGCTTCGGCGACATCGTTGAGGGGGCCGGCCGGAATGCCGGCGGCGCCGAGTTCGGCAAGCCAGTGCGCCGCCGGTGCCGTGGCCAGCCTTGCCTCCAGCGCCTCGGCGAGCGCCCGGGCATGGGTTGTGCGACTGTCGTTGCTGGCAAAACGCGAATCCTGCGTCAGCTCGCCGAGCCCAAGCGCCGCGCAGCAGGCGAACCAGAGTGCATCGTTGCCGGCAGCGATCACGATCGGGCGGTCCTGGCAGCGGAAGGCCTGGAAGGGGGTTATGGAGGGGTGGCGCGTGCCGAGCGGCGCCGGGCTCTTTCCAGTCACCTGGAGCCGGGCAATGGCATTCTCCAGGATGGCGATCTGGCAGTCCAGCATGGCGACGTCGATCTTCTGACCCCGGCCGCTGTCGTGCCGGGCCAGCAGCGCCGCCTCGATCCCGATCAC
>JANPJJ010000121.1:0-12011 GCA_031425455.1 Sandaracinobacter sp.
GGAACCCGCTCGGCGCGGGCTGGCTGCAGCTGGACGGCGTGGCGGCGCTGGCCGCCATCGTCGGCGCGAACGGGCTGTCGGGCCTGGCGCTGCTGGCGGCGGGCAGCCTTGCCGCGCTGCTGGCGGGCCGCGGCGAGCCCGGGCGCATTGTCCTTGTGGCGCTGTTCCCGCTGCTGCTGCTGCTAGGCGCCCTGATCCCGGCGGCGCGCGCGCCCGCCCCGCCGGCCGGGGGACCGTCGTTCCTGCTGGTCCAGCCCGATATCGACCAGGCCGACAAGCAGGCCCCCGGCGGATATGAAGCCAGCATCCGGCGGCTTGCGGCCCTCACGCGCGACGGCCTTGCCGCCCACCCGCAGACGGTCGCGGTGGTGTGGCCCGAGGCGGCGATCGAGTATCCGCTGGAGGAGCTGCCCGATCTCCGTGCCCAACTCGGCAGCCTGCTGCGCCCGGGCCAGCTGCTGCTGACCGGCGGGATTGCGATCGAGCGCGACGCCGGCGGGGAGGCGACAGGGGCCCGCAACAGTCTCTACGCGCTGGACCCCGCCGGCCGGGTGCTGATGCGCTACGACAAGGCGCATCTCGTTCCCGGGGGCGAGTATCTGCCGCTTCGCTGGCTGACCGAGCCGCTCGGGCTGGTCCGGCTGGTGCCGGGCATCCTCGATTTTCTGCCGGGGCCAGGGCCCGTCACCCACCGCCTGCCAGGCCTCCCCTCGATCGGGCCGGCGATCTGCTACGAGATCATCTTCCCTGCCGCCGTGGTCGATCGCGCCGACCGGCCGGGCCTGATCGTCACCGTTTCGAACGATGCCTGGTATGGTGCCTCCGGCCCGCCGCAGCACCACGCCCAGGCACGTCTGCGTGCGATCGAGGAGGGCCTGCCCGTGGTCCGCGTAACCCCCACTGGTATCACCGGCTTCATCGGCCCGCGCGGTGAGCTGCTGGCCACCCTGCCGCGCGGCGAGCCGGGCGTGCTGGCAGGCGCGCTGCCGCCGCCGCTGGCGCCGACGCCCTTCGCCCGCGCCGGGCTTGCCGCGCCAGCCCTGCTGGCGCTCGCCCTGGTTGCACTTGCCGCCATCCTGCGTCGCAGAAAGAGTTAAGCAACTCTTTAAGTCTCTTGCCAAGCTCGCGCCCCGCCGCTAGCCGGGCGCAAACCTGCACGGAGCATATATGGCGCGCAAAAGCTTCCTCTTCACCTCGGAATCGGTTTCCGAAGGTCACCCCGACAAGGTCGCCGACCAGATTTCCGATGCCGTCGTCGACCTCTTCCTGTCGAAGGACTCGGAGGCGCGCGTTGCCTGCGAGACGCTGACCACCACCAATCGCGTGGTGCTGGCCGGCGAAGTCCGCGGCACCGGCATGATCGACCGCGACGGCAATTGGGAACCCGGCGCGCAGGAGGAAATCCAGTCGGCGGTTCGGGCCACCGTGAAGCGGATCGGCTATGAGCAGTCCGGGTTCCACTGGCAGAACCTGGTGTTCGAAAACCATTTGCACCCGCAGTCGCCCGACATCGCTCAGGGGGTGGACGCCAGCGGCAACAAGGACGAGGGCGCCGGCGACCAGGGCATCATGTTCGGCTATGCGACGGACGAGACCAGGGGCCTGATGCCGGCGACGCTGTTCTACTCGCATCGCATCCTGGAGCAGCTGGCAGCCGACCGCCACAGCGGCGCGGCGCCCTTCCTGGAGCCCGACGCCAAGAGCCAGGTGACGCTCGCCTACGAGAATGAGGTGCCCGTCCGCGCCACGGCCCTTGTGGTGTCCACCCAGCACAAGCCCGACTTCTGCCTGCCGCACGCGACCGGCGGGGACGCCGGCAAATATGCGACCCTGCGCGACTATGTGATCTCGGTGTTCCACGGCGTTCTGCCGGCCGGCTTCATTACCGACGACACCGTCATCCACATCAATCCGACCGGCAAGTTCGAAGTCGGCGGTCCCGACGGCGACGCCGGGCTCACCGGGCGCAAGATCATCGTCGACACCTATGGCGGTGCCGCGCCCCACGGCGGCGGCGCGTTCAGCGGCAAGGACCCGACCAAGGTGGACCGCTCGGCCGCCTATATCACTCGCTATCTGGCGAAGAATGTGGTCGCGGCCGGCCTGGCGCGGCGCTGCACGATCCAGCTTTCCTACGCGATCGGGGTGGCCGAGCCTCTGTCGGTCTATGTCGACCTGCACCACACCGGCACCGTCGAGGAGAGCCGGCTGGAGACGATCCTGCCGCAGCTGGTCCGGCTGACGCCCAAGGGCATTCGCACCCATCTGGGGCTGAACCGGCCGATCTACCAGCGCACGGCGGCCTATGGCCATTTTGGCCGCGAGCCCGATGCCGACGGCGGCTTCAGCTGGGAACGCACCGACCTTGTCGACAGACTGAAAGCGGCGATCTGAGGCCTTGAGGGCCGGCGCGACCGGCCTGCGTCAGGTTCTGAACTGAAGACTGAAGGGCCGGTGATCCGGGCCGATATCGACAAGGATGTCCGCGCGCGCCGGCATGGAGTCGATCGCATGAACCGTCAGTCGCTGGTAATGATCGACGAAGCGATCGAGGGCGTCGGCCGTCATGCCGCTCCCGGTCCGAGCCGCCAGCTTGGCCTCCTGCAGCCGGCGCCAGCGCCGCACCTCCTCAAGGCCGGGGTCCAGGCCGGGCACGCGCAGGAACAGCAGCAGACCGATACCTGCGAACAGCTCGGCATAGTCCGTTTCCAGCCGCAGGTTCACCGCGCGGCGCCAGCGGCCCCCGGCATCTTCCTCCCGCTCCAGCGCATTGACGGGCAGGTCCAGCGCGCCGGCCGGCTGGGCGGAAAGGCCGACGCACCAGCCCTCGAACAGCACCACCTCGACAGGCGCGGCCAGGCGCGGCCATTCGGCCGCGGGGCGCCGATCGTCGCAGGACTTGTCGAACGCCGGCCTAGCAACCATTCCGTTTCCTGACAGCAGCCTCTCCATGACCTCGATCCCGAGCCCGACATCGTGGGTGCCGGGAACGCCACGGGTTGCGAACAGCGGGTGGGCTTCGCGAGCGATCTCCAGCCGGGCGGCGCGGGGCAGGTAGAGATCGTCCAGCGCCAGGGTCGCTACGGCAAGGCCATGAGTCTCGCGTAGCAACACCTCCAGGCAGAGGCACAGGGTCGACTTGCCGGAGCCTTGCGGCCCGCAGATGCCGACCACGAGCGGGTGGCCCGCAGCGACCTGCGCCTCGGCGATCCGGGCCGCCACCGGAAGCCAATACTGCTCGCAGATGAGGGCATAGTGGGGCGGTAGCTGCTCGCGCGCGAGGATATCGTGGATTGCCGGCGGGAGCATATCGGGCCGCTTCATGGCGAGGGCTGCGTCATCCTCCGCGGTTCACCCGCGGGCCAGCGGCGGGGCTGGGCCATGTCCCGGCCTGGGATGCCGCCCGCGGCCCACGGGCGTCAATAGCGCCGCAGCAGCCCGGCGAGCTTGCCCTGGATCTTCACCCGCGACGGCAGATAATGCTGCGGATCATAGGCCGCGTTGGCCGGGTCCAGCCGGACCATGCCCTTCTCGCGGTGCAGATATTTCAGCGTCGCGTCGCTGTTGTCGATCAGCGCGACCACGATCTCCCCGTCGCGCGCGTCGTCGCACTTGCGGATCAGCGCGAAGTCGCCGTCGAAAATCCCCGCGTCCATCATCGAATCGCCCGAGACCTGCAGGGCATAATGCTCGCCCGGCCCCAGCAGCGCGGCGGGAACGGCCAGCTGCTCATGGTCCTCGATTGCCTCGATCGGCAGGCCGGCGGCAATCCGCCCGACCAGCGGCACGGCGGTCGAAGGGGCATCGCTATCCGAAAAGGAGCCCGCCGCACGCTGGCCTGCACCAGACGTCCGACGGGCCCGAGCGGTCGCAATGTCGGTGACGGTGTCGGCAGGCCCAGACCTCCGCCCCATGGGAAATGCATTGGGAAACGCATCGGGAAACGCATCTTCGGGAAGGCGCATCACTTCCAGCGCCCGCGCCCGGTTCGGCAGCCGCCGCAGAAACTGCCGCTCTTCCAGCGCCCCGATCAAGCGGTGAACGCCCGACTTGGACTTCAGGTCGAGCGCCTCCTTCATTTCCTCGAACGAGGGCGACACCCCGGTTTCGGCCAGACGGGTCTGGATGAACAACAGCAGTTCATGTTGCTTCGATGTCAGCATGCCAACCTCTTCGCCGGCCGGGATCGAGACGCCACATCCCGGAACATGCGTAGAACATTAAGGGAACTTCGCGGAACAAGTCAAGCGCCCACTTCGGCGGAACGCCTCGCATCAAAGAGTTAGCACCGAAACGGAAGTTCCGGCCGGAACCGCTGGCGCATGTTCCAGGCGAAGCAGCAACGCGTCGGCGCCCGCCAGCACCGACAGCAGCGAACTGTCCTGCCGGCCGAACGGCGTGATGGTCGGCCCATCCGGCCCCGGGCCCAGCACCCCGCGCAGAAAATCCCGGCGCGGCCCGTTGGCCGCGAGCGGCACGGTGGTGACCGCCGGCGACAGCACATCGTGCGGCGCAAGGCTGCCGCCCATCCGGCGCAGCAGCGGCGCCAGGAACAGGCGCGCGCACACGAAGGCGGAGACCGGATTGCCCGGCAGGCCCACCACCAGCGGCCCATCCGGCAGGCGCCCGGCCAGCATCGGCTTGCCGGGCCTCAGCGCGATCCGCCAGAAGTCGATTACAGCCCCGGCCGTCAGCAGCGCCGGGCGCACCAGGTCATGCTCCCCCACCGATGCTCCGCCGATGGTTACCATGAGGTCGGCGCCGCGCGCCTCCCCGATCGCACGGGCAAGCGCCTCCGCCCGGTCCGGCACGATCCCCAGATCCTGCACGTCCGCACCGAACCCCGCCAGCAGGGTGGAGATCACCAGCGCGTTGGAACCGATGATCTGCCCCGGCCCCGGCCGCTCGCCCACCGGCACCAGCTCGTCCCCGGTCGACAGCAGCGCGACCTTGGGCCGGCGGTGCACCTGCACCATCCCGAGCCCGGCCGCCGCCAGCAGGCCCATCCGCGCCGGCGTCAGCCGGTCCCCGGCCTTGGCCAGCACCTGGCCTGCGTCGAAATCCAGGCCCCGGCGGCGGATGTTGGCGCCCACGCCCGCCGGTCCCTCCCCGGCCAGCCCCAGCATCGCGCCCGAAAGCTCGGCTTCCTCCTGCACCATAACGCAGTCCGCCCCGGCCGGCACATAGGCGCCGGTGAAGATCCGCACCGCCTCACCCGGCGCCACCGTGCCGGCAAACGGCCGCCCGGCGGCGCTTTCCCCCACCACCCGAACCGGCCCGGGCAGGTCCTCGAAGCGAAGCCCATAGCCGTCCATCGCGCTCACATCGGCCGGCGGCTGCGTCAGCTCCGCGGTCGCTTCAACCGCCAGCCAGCGCCCTGCCCCTGCCCCGATCGGCACGGTCTCGGTCTCCAGCGCTCCTCCCAGCGCGAGCACCTGCGCCAGCGCCGTGTCGAACGGCAGCAGTGGCTCAGGCACGCCAATCGCCGGACTTGCCGCCGCGCTTTTCGATCAGCCGCACACCCTCGATCACCATGCCCCGGTCCAGCGCCTTCGCCATGTCGTAGACCGTCAGCAGCGCCACCGACACGGCGGTCAGCGCCTCCATCTCCACCCCGGTCTGCCCGGTCGTCTGCGCCGTCGCCGTCACCAGCACCGCAGCCTCCCCCAGCACCAGATCGACCGACACCGACGACAGCGGCAGCGGATGGCACAGCGGGATCAGCGCCGACGTCTGCTTCGCCGCCATGATCCCGGCGACCCGCGCAACCGCCAGCACATCGCCCTTCTTCACCGCACCGGCCGCGATCGACGCCAGCGCCTCGGCCGACATCCGGATGCGCCCTTCCGCCACCGCCACCCGCGCGGTCGCCGCCTTTGCCGACACATCGACCATCCGCGCCGCGCCGGTTGCATCCAGATGCGTCAGCCCGCTCATGCCCCCATCCTTCTAAGCGCCGGTCAACAGCCGCCGTGTCGCCGCTTCCACATCGGCTTCGCGCATCAGCGCCTCGCCCACCAGGAATGTCGTCACCCCCGCGGCCGCCAGCCGCTTCAGGTCGGCATGGCCGGCGATCCCGGATTCCCCCACCAGCAACCGCCCCGCCGGCAGCCGGGCCGCGAGCCGCTCGGTGGTGCCCAGATCGACCGCCATCGTCTTCAGATTGCGGTTGTTCACTCCGATCAGCGGGGTCTGCAGCTTCAGGGCCCGGTCCAGCTCCGCCTCGTCATGCACTTCCACCAGCACGTCCATTCCCAGCGCCAGCGCCTGCGCCTCCAGCTCGGCAAGCTGGTCGTCCCCGAGCGCCGCCACGATCAGCAGGATCGCGTCGGCCCCCAGCGACCGCGATTCCGGCAACTGATAGGCATCCACGATAAATTCCTTGCGGAGTACCGGAAGCGCCGCCGCCGTCCGCGCCTCGGCCACATAGCGGTCCATCCCCTGGAAATAGGGCTGGTCCGTCAGCACCGACAGGCAGGTCGCGCCCGCCGCCGCATAGGCCGCCGCAATCGCCGATGGCACGAAGTCGGCGCGGATCAGCCCCTTCGACGGGCTCGCCTTCTTCACCTCCGCGATCAGCCCGAACCGGCCCTCGTCGCGCGCCGCCATCAGCGCCGCCAGGAAACCCCGCACCGGCCCGTTGCCCCCGGGGTCCAGGCTGTCCACCGGGCGCACCGCCTTGCGCGCGGCCACATGCGCACGCTTGGCGTCCAGGATCGGGGCAAGTCGGTCTCCCATGTCGCGAGCCTTAGCGGAACGCGAGGAACCGCGCGAGCCGGTCGGCCGCACCTTCGGCAAGCGCCGCCCGCGCCAGACCGATCGCCGCGCCCCAGTCGTCCGCCCGGCCCGCCACCCGCAGCGCTGCTGCCGCATTGGCCAGCACGATGTCGCGATACGCCGCCGATCCCCCGCCCGCGAACAGCGCTCTCAGCGCCGCCGCGTTCGCCGCCGGGTCCCCCCCCGCGATCGCCGCGCGCGGGTGCACGCCCAGCCCGTGCCGCGCCGGCTCGAACTGCTCCTCGCTCAGCGCACCGGCCGCCATCCACACCAGCTGGCTCGGGCCGTCCACCGCGATTTCGTCCAGCCCGGCGCCGTGCACCGTCAGCATCGCGTCCGCCCCCAGCGCCGACCCGGCCAAGGCCAGCGGCCGCAGCCAACCGGCCGAGAACACGCCCAGCACCTGCCGCGTCACCCCTGCCGGATTGGCGAGCGGCCCCAGCAGGTTGAAGATCGTGCGCCGCCCCAGCGCGCGCCGTACCGGCGCCACCCGCGCCATCGCCGGATGGTGCCGCTGCGCGTGCAGGAACACGATGCCGACCTCCTCCAGGCAGGCCTCCAGCCGATCGAACGGCAAGTCGCCCTGCCAGCCCAGCGCCTCCAGCACATCGGCCGCACCCGATCTGGAGCTTGCCGCGCGATTGCCGTGCTTCGCCACCGGCACCCCGCAGGCCGCCACCACGAAGGCGACTGCAGTCGAAATGTTCAGCGTGTGCGCGCCGTCGCCGCCGGTTCCGCACACGTCGATCGCCCCGGCCGGCGCCCGTACCGGCAGCATGCGCTCCCTGAGCGCCCGCGCCGCCGCGGCGATCTCGTCCGGCGTCTCGCCGCGGTCCGCCAGCGCCACCAGGAAGGTCGCCAGCGCCTCGTCGTCCACCGCGCCTTCCAGGATCCGGTCGAACGCGAGCGCCGCCGTGTCGGCGTCGAGCGGCAGGCATGGATCGGGAAGCCGGCTCACGCAGGCAGCGCTCCGCCGGCACTCAGGCCTCCGGCCGTGAGACCTTCGGGATCGCGGTGGGCGACCCCGGCCAGCGTCAGGAAGTTCGCCAGCAGGCGGTGGCCATGGTCGGTCGCAATCGACTCCGGGTGGAACTGCACGCCGTGCAGCGGCAGGTCGCGGTGCGCCAGCCCCATGACGATGCCGTCGGTCTCGGCCGTGACCTCCAGGACCGGCGGCAGGCTTTCCCGATCGACGATCAGGCTGTGATAGCGGGTGGCGGTGAACGGGCTGGGCAGCCCCGCAAACACCGACTGGCCGTCGTGATGGATCGGCGAGGTCTTGCCGTGCATCAGGCTCGGCGCCCGGACGACACGCCCCTGGAACGCCTGCCCGATCGCCTGGTGGCCCAGGCACACGCCCAGCAGCGGCAGCCCGGTGTCGGCGGCGGCCTCGATCAGCTCCAGGCAGATTCCGGCTTCGTTCGGGGTGCACGGCCCCGGGCTCAGCAGCACGGCTTCGGGCTTCAGGTCCATCGCCTGCGCCGCGCTCAGCACGTCGTTTCGCACCACCTCCACCTGGGCCCCAAGTTCCAGCAGATAATGCACCAGGTTGAAGGTGAAGCTGTCGTAATTGTCGATCACCAGGATCATGCCGCCGCCCCGGTCACCGCCCCGGCGATGGCCAGGAAGTCGGCTGCCTTCAGGCTCGCGCCGCCCACCAGCGCGCCGTCCACATGGCGGACGGCCAGCAGCTCGGCCGCGTTCGACGGCTTCACCGAACCGCCATAGAGGATTCGCACCCCCGGCATTTGCGCGGCGATGGCGCCGTGCACATCGGCCACCTGCGCCGGCGTCGGCGTGCGGCCCGTCCCGATCGCCCATACGGGTTCATAGGCGATGACGAGCCCCGGAATGTCCGGCACGGACTCGGCCAGCTGCCGCCCGATTACGTCCAGCGTCGCCCCGGCATCGCGCTCGGCCAGCGTCTCGCCGACGCAGACGATTGGCACCAGCCCGGTGCGGCCCGCCGCCTCGGCCTTCATCCGTACCGTCGCGTCGTCCTCGCCATGGTCGGCGCGGCGCTCGCTGTGGCCGACGATCACATGGGTCGCGCCGGCGTCCGCCAGCATCTCCGCCGAAATGTCGCCGGTGTGCGCCCCGTCCGGCGCCCAATGGCAGTCCTGCCCGCCGATCAACAGACGTGATCCATTCGCCCGTCTGGCAAAGCTCGCAATCAGCGTCGCCGGCGGGCACAGCAGCAGCTCGACACCGCCGGGCAGCGGGGCGCCGAGCAGCGCGTCCAGCTCGGCAACGCTCGCCTTCCGCCCGTGCATCTTCCAGTTGCCGGCGATAAGTTTCATCTCTCGACAAGTTTCATCGGTGATCAGGGCCCCGTTCAGCCGGTGGAAAGCAGCCCCTCTAGACAGGGTGCGCCAACAACGGCAACCCGGATAGGACAAAGCCCATGCCCCGGTCCCGCGCCTTCCACGCCTTTGCGGCCCTGTCGCTGCTGCTGCTGGGGCAGGTGGTTGCGCCGGCGGCCCGTGCCCAGTCGCTGCTTCGCGATGCCGAGACCGAGCGGTTTTTGCGCGATATCGGCACGCCCCTGATGCAGGCCGCCGGGCTCGATCCGAAATCGGTGGAGATCGGCCTGATCGGCGACAATGAGATCAACGCCTTCGCAACGCTCGGCCAGCAGGTCTATTTCCACACCGGGCTGATCCTCGCTGCCGACGACGTGCTGGAAGTGCAGGGCGTGCTCGCCCACGAGCTTGGCCATGTCGCCGGCGGCCATGCGGTTCGCTTCAACGAAGGCGTGTCGCCCGCCACCAACATCTCGCTGCTGTCGCTCGTGGTCGGCGCGGCCCTGATCGCGGCGGGGGCGGGCGATGCGGGGATGGCGGCGATGATGGCGGGCCAGCAGGCGGCGCAGGGCAAGTTCCTGGCGTTCAGCCGCGAACAGGAAAGCCGCACCGACCAGGCCGGGGCGCAATATCTGTCCAAGGCGGGCGTCGACGGCGCCGGAATGGTCAGCTTCTTCCGCGAGCTTCAGGGCCAGGAATATCGCCTCGCGATCCCGCAGGACAATGCCTACAACCGGACCCACCCGTTGTCGGGGGAGCGCATCGGCGCGCTGGAAAATGTGCTGGAACGCTCGCCCGCCTGGAAGCGCGGCGCCGATCCGGCCTTGCAGGCGCGCTACCAGCGCATCCGGGCCAAGCTCATCGGCTATGTTTCGGAACCCCGCGACACGCTGAAGGCCTATCCCGAGACCGACACGAGCTCGCCCGCCCGCGTTGCGCGCGCCTATGCGTTTCACAAGCTCGCCGAATCCGACAAGGCCATCGCCGAGATCGATGCCGCGTTGAGGCAGCAACCGAACGACCCTTATCTGATGGAAATGAAGGGCCAGGTGCTGCTGGAATCGGGCCAGGTGAAGGCGGCGTTGCCGCCGCTGCGCCAGGCTGTGGACCTGTCCGGCGGGGAGCCGCTGATCGCGGGCATGCTGGGCCATGCGCTGGTGCAGCAGGGCGAGGCGGACGGCAATCCGGCAACCTTTGCCGAGGCAGAGAAGGTGCTTCGCACCGCGCTCGCGAAGGACGGCCAGAACCCGTTCGCCTGGCTGCAGTTGCAGACCGTCTACGAGCGGCGCGGCGACAAGCCCCGGCTGGCACTGGCGACGGCGGAACGGCTCAACCTGTCCGGCGGGGACCCGCGCGCGGCGCTGGGCGCGGCGATGGAAGCGACGCAGGGCTTGCCCAAGGGCACTCCGGAGTGGTTGAGGGCGCAGGACATCGTGCTGGTCTCGCGCGATCAGGTCGAGCAGATGGGGAAAAAGCGTGGCAACCGACAACCACGGGGCTGAACCGGGGGCAGAGCCTGCCGCCCCGGAAAGCTGGACCCGGACCCTGCGCGAGGCGGTGACTCCGGGCACCGCGGCGCATTGGGGCTGGTGGGCCGGCGGGCTGGGGCTCGGCGTGTTCGGGGCGACGCTCGCCTTTACGCTGGCCGGGTCGTCTGCGGGCAGCAGCGCCGCGCCGGGCGACCGGGCGGCGATGGAAAAGCTGGTGAAGGAAACGATCCTCGCCAATCCCGAGATCATTCCCGAAGCGATCAACCGGCTGCAGGCGCGCGAAGTCGAAAAGCTGCTCGCCTCCAACCGGACGGCGATCGAGACCCCGTTCGCCGGCGCCTGGGCCGGGGCCAGGAACGGCGACGTGGTGATGGTGGAATTCTTCGACTTCAACTGCCCCTACTGCCGGCAGTCCGCCAAGGACGTCGACCGGCTGCTGAAGGAAGACCCGCGCCTGAAGGTCGTGTTCCGCGACATGCCGGTGCTGGGGCCGGAAAGCGAGCGCTTCGCCCTGGCGAGCCTCTCGGCGGCGCAGCAGGGGGGCTACCGCAAATTCTACAACGCCACCTTCGCCGGCCAGGGCGCGCTCAGCCAGGAGCGGCTGATCAGGACGGTCCGCAGCGCCGGGCTCGACGAGGGCCGGGTGGCGCAGGACCTCGGGAACAAAGCGCTGCGGGCCGAAGTCGAGAAGAATGTCGGCCTCGGCCGCGCGCTGGGGCTCACCGGCACGCCGAGCTATGTGGTGGGCAACAAGATCCTGTCGGGCGCGGTCGGCTATGAGGCGCTGAAGGAAGCGATAGCAGCAGCGCGGGCGGGGTCGGGGGCAAGCTGAAGACTCTGCCGGGAAAAAACTACGCCATGCCAGCGCAGGCTGGCATCTTCCCGCAAGACACCGACACCGCAAGCGTCCCGCTGTCCTACAGCCTCGATTCTGTATACCAGACTGGTCCTTTTCAAGAGAGGAAATGACCAATGCGCATGGTTACGATATTGCCGACCCTTCTCCCAGCTGTCCTGATCGCAGGATGCTCCACCCTGCCCCACCCCAGCCCCGAAGTCGCCGATGCGGCCGCCCGCGCCACGCTCGCCGGCTGCGACCAGGGGTTGCGCACGATCGAGGCGCGGCGGCTGGCGGGAGAGCCGCTGTCGGACGCGCAGCGCGACTTCGCACTGCGGTGCCTGGCGCCACTGTCGGCGCTGGCACTCCGGTGACGCGCGCGTAGTGGGTGCGAAAAGTGGGAAAAGCTGAACGGGTAAGCGGCCGGCGACAAAGCCGCCGAGTCCGCGTGCGCAGAATTAGCCCCTCCCCTTCAGGGGGGGGTTGGGGCGGGGCCGACTAGAAGAAGGAAGGCAAAGGGTAGGAAAGAGCGTGGCAAAGCCACGCCGTCGGTCACGCAAAAAGGGCGGGGTTTGGCCCCGCCTTTTTTCGTGCCGGCCGAGC